>JAYEFW010000137.1:0-3830 GCA_034658795.1 Thermodesulfobacteriota bacterium | reverse complement strand
TATGGCAAAAAGGTGATGATGACTGTCGGCAAAGGGATTGCTCCTTTGGATCCATTCTCTGCCTTTGTTACCATTTTGGCGCTATCATTTACCCTCCATATTTTTACTCAAATTGGCGTTCCGATCTCTTCATCTCAGGCGATAGTAGGCGCTGTAATAGGAGTTGGTATCGTGGGAGGATTGCGTACCGTAAGCACCAAAGTAGTCACCAAAATTACTGTGGGCTGGTTTATGACGCCTTTAGCAGCAGGCATCCTGACTGTCCTTTTCATAAAATTGTTTGTCTAAGCTCCATAAAAAACAAGCAAGTCTTCTGCTATGATTGACATTAAGACCATCTTTGTTTTATAACTTGTGTGCAAAAAATGCAGGGTAAACTCTTTCATTATAATTTTAATAATTTTAGGGGGTATAAATATGTCAGGTATTAACAAGGTAATGCTGATCGGACGTTTGGGCAGAGATCCTGAAGTTCGTTATACTCCAGATGGCGCTGCTGTCGCGAATTTCAGCATAGCTACATCTGAAGAATGGAAGGACAAAGCTACCGGAGAAAAAAAAGAACGCACAGAATGGCATCGTATCGTGGCTTTTAGAAGACTTGGAGAAATATGCGGCGAATATCTTTCAAAAGGCAAGCAGGTATACATCGAAGGCCGTTTACAGACAAGATCATGGGAAAAGGACGGAGTTACAAGATATACTACTGAAATTGTCGCATCTGATGTGCAGTTTTTAGGTGGAAGAGATTCTGTAAATTCAGATGAGCCACCTTTAAATACTCAGGCTTCTGATACGCCCCCCCCTAAGTCGTCAGGCTCGGGTACAATTGGCGATGATATTCCCTTTTAGCCGGTATTTTCACAAGATTATTTTGTAAAAGTTTACCACGGAACGACACAACCAACCGTGAACCTAACAACCTGAACAGTTACGAGAATTCAGTGTATTTCTGTGAAAATCCGTGGTGAAGTATTACATTATTTTTTGATAGAAATTCAAAATATATTAAGGAGACTATGATGCAGGAATATACTATTCATCCTCTGGTTGTCGGTATTAATGAGACTGATCAGGGTGTAATGACATATCTTCATGATTATGGAAAAAGGATTTTGCTGCCTATCTATGTTTTTTATTTAAAAGGTGGGGATAAAAACATACTTGTCGACACAGGACTTGAACAATTTGTTGTATCTGATGAAATAAGAAAAAACTGCGGGTTTGATATACTTGAATTTGAAGACGCTCTTGCAACATTAAATTTAAAGCCGGAAGACATAGATGTGATTATTCACACCCACCTTCATAATGATCATTGTGAAAATGATTATAAATGCTCAAATGCCGATGTTTATGTGCAAAAAGCAGAACTCGATTTTTTAAAAAATCCACATCCTGTTGATCACAGATATTATCCTGATGTTCTTGATGATGTTAATGTAATTGAGATAGAGGGAGATGCAAATATTTTGGATGGAATTGATGTGATCTTTACTCCCGGCCATTCGGTTGGAGGCCAGTCTGTATCTGTAAATACATCAAAAGGGAAAGCCGTTATTACTGGTTTGTGCTGTAATGATAAGAATTTCCCTGCATCAGGTCCGGCCATTGCACCTGGCGTGCATATAAATGTCATAGAAGCTTATGATTCAATGCAGAAATTAAAGGAAATGGCAGATATACTTATTCCACTTCATGCCCTTTCTGTAGGTAAATTAAAAAGCATTCCATGAAAAAATACAGGTGGATAGACTGAAGGTGAAAGGCTGAAGCTCCCTTTCACCTTCAGCCTTCGGTCTATCTACCTTCAGCCTGTTTTTTTAGCACTTCTTCTGCTGCTTCTATGGTCTTATCAATGTGTTCTACTTCATGTGCTGCCGAAACAAAAAGTGCTTCAAACTGTGAAGGAGCAAGATAAATTCCTTTTTCCAGCATACCCTTGTAATAGGCTGCAAACATATCAAGATCACTGGTCTTTGCATCTTCAAAATTTTTAACATCTCTATCCGTGAAAAAAAGGCCGAGCATTGAGCCTGCCCTGTCAACCCTGGCCTTTACTCCTGCCTTTTCCGCAGCTTTCTCAAGACCGGTTGCAAGAAGGTCTGCCTTTTTATCAAGATTTTCATAGAATCCAGGCTTCTTTAATTGCATGAGTGTTGCAATCCCCGCTGCCATAGCAACCGGATTCCCCGACAAAGTCCCTGCCTGATATACAGGCCCATGCGGCGCAATATGTTCCATGATTTCACGCTTGCCTCCATAAGCGCCAACCGGTAATCCTCCTCCGATAATTTTACCGAGACATGTAATATCCGGCAAGATTCCATACAATGACTGAGCACCGCCGAATGCAACTCTGAAACCCGTCATAACTTCATCAAATATCAGTAAGCTGCCGCTCTTTTCAGTTACTTCCCTTAAAGTCTCCAGAAAACCGTCAACAGGTCTTACAAGTCCCATATTTCCTGCAATTGGTTCAACTATTATACAGGCAATTTTATCTCCCTGCTCATCCATAACCTTCTTAACACTTTCTATATCATTATAGGGCAGCGAAAGGGTATGAGCTACAAAGGATTCAGGAACTCCGGGACTTCCGGGGATGCCTAATGTGGCAACGCCTGATCCTGCCTCAACAAGGAGGGTATCTGCATGACCGTGATAACATCCATCAAATTTAATTATTACATCACGTCCGGTTACCCCCCGGGCAAGCCTTATAGCGCTCATTGTAGCCTCTGTGCCGGAATTAACCATACGAATCATATCAACAGAAGGAACCGCATTTATAACCATTTCAGCCAGCACTATTTCAAGATCTGTAGGCGCTCCAAAACTTGTACCGCGATTCAGAACAGATGCAATAGCCTTAATGACTGCCGAATGCCTGTGCCCAAGTATCATTGGACCCCACGAACCAATGTAGTCGATAAAACCATTGCCGTCCGCATCATAAATCATACATCCTTCTGCATGATCAATAAATACAGGTTCAGCTCCTACGGACTTGCAAGCACGCACCGGACTGTTAACACCACCAGGAATTACATTAATAGCCCTGTTAAAAAGCTTATTAGAATTTTCGCGATTCATTATTCAGCATCCTTTCCTTTAAAAATTTGCACCATACCCCAGGGCTACGTCATTTAAGCTGATAACCTGCTGACTTAACGAGAATTGTTTACTTATGGGATTTTCTATAAATTCGAAGCACGAAACACGAAATCCGAAACAAATACGAATGACCAAAATCCAAAATTCTAAACGTGCTGAGCCCCGCAGTTATTGGATAACTCTCTGAAATGTTTTGGTCATTTGATATTCGAAATTAGATATTGTTTCGACCATTTTTATAAAATCAGGCGATATTCGGATTTCGGATTTTGAAGTCCCCAGAAACTCCTAATATTAAAGCTTTAGCACCGACTTTGACGTTTCCCTACACCATACCCTTTATAATTTAAAAAAATATCAGATACCTTTTAATAGGTCAAGAAAGATGAACTCGTAAAAAAAATTAAAAAAAATTGACAGTGATTACTAAATTTGTTAAAAAATTTTTGTTTTCAGTCATTAATAAATGAAACCTTTGAAAAATGTTCAATTTTGTTCAAGTTCAAGGAAGGCGAAAATTTTAAATGTAGGAATACATTGAGTATTTCGAGGCTTAAAATTTGAGCCTGACGCCGGCACGAAGTGAAGCTTTAGCGCTATTTGGACAAAAGGGAGCGTTTTGCAAATGTCTCACTGGGCCGTTAGCTCAACCAGGCAGAGCACCTGACTCTTAATCAGTAGGTTGAAGGTTCGATTCCTTCACGGCCCACCAA
>JAYEFW010000136.1:0-3850 GCA_034658795.1 Thermodesulfobacteriota bacterium | reverse complement strand
CTGCGTCGGAAAGCATCGGGTAGGGAACACCACCCTCTATCATTTTGGATAGCTCCTCTTCCTGCCAGATTTTATGACTGAAAACACTGTCCACGCTCATTGAGAAGACTTCAATTCCTAATTTTTTAAGTTCTTCATAATTGGCGGCAACTGCCGTCAACTCAGTAGGTCAAACAAAGGTAAAGTCCCCGGGGTAGAAACAGAGCAATACCCATTTACCCAAATACTCGGAAAGTTTGATTTGTTTCATTTTTCCCTCGTGAAATGCTGGGGCCTGGAAATCCGGCGCCTTTTTTCCCACTTGTACGCTCATTTTTATTGTCTCCTTTTCTTTTGTTTGCTTGTCTTCATCTAAAAAAGATTCCACAGGGCCACCAATGGGTCTTGCGCATCCCACTTCTATCTCTTCACCCATAACGTTGCCTCCTTTATTTCTGGATATTGGCCTTACATCTCAAACCTTCAGCGATTTTCTTGACTTCATCCAGAGTTTTGGTCATGGGCGCCCATCCATACCAGTAGGCATAATCGGGATTAGCATGAAAGACCCCCTGATATGTTCTCATTCTGTGTTTCATGTACATCTTGAATAGTACCTGTTCGATGTAGGAACCCCCGGTTTGGTAAAAATGTAAAAAGTCGGGATAGGCGTAAGTGTAATGTGCCGGTTTCTTCAAAATGCCATCTTTATACAGATCAGCTACAATGTTTATGGCTTCTGCCATTAAACGGTCAGCTTTTTTTATCATCTGATCGCCTTTTTCAAGCTCTCCCCCGGCATATTTCTCAGAATGGCATTTTTTGCAGGTCTTTATCATTTTTTTTCGTTCGGCCTGCCATTCCTCTTCGGTCAGTCGTGCCAGATCAGCAGCTTTAACGACATCCAGCCGTGCACTATGTTTTCCCTCCGGATCTAATACCCCAAGCGCTTTAAGAATTGTGGTCTGGTCTTTTGCCCATTGTTTATCGTTTGGCAGGGGAAGCCTTACCCCCAAAAATCCCCAAGCCACTTTGTTGGTATGGGTTCCGTCAGGTAAATGACAGAACTGGCAGGTAGGAGCGGCCGCGTCTTCGGGTAGTTTTCCCATCTCCTTTAGCTGGTATCTAACTCCGTGTTTGGAGCTTTCATACATCTCCCACTGAGGATGGTCGAATCCCATATGGCATGTCCGGCATGCTTTGGGATCCTGCGCCTCTTTTTTAGAGAATGTATGCCGTGTATGACATTCATCGCAGGAATTTGTCCGGTAGGTATAACCTTTTTCACGCAATTCCTTTTTCTGGGCCTCGGACTTTACCCCCATATTATGGCATCCGCCGCAACCTTTACCACCTTCCATCAGTTCATCAGGCTCCATGTGTGTGATCGGCAGGGCATTTAAAGAAGTCCAGCCAAAATTGTGTTTTCCTTTAGTGAATTGATTGAACTGTTCCTCATGACACCCCGCACAGGTGTTCTCGTCAGGCATCCTGGCTAAGTGGACGGTTTTTTTACTCTTGTGCTCGGATCCATGACAGATATTACAGGCAACGTCGTTATCACTATGTTTACTGCTTTGCCAATCCTTAACCAACAGCGGTGTTACTGCCTTGTGGCACCCAATACAGACTTTTCCCTCTTCTGCTGAAGCAATGCCTGCCATAAATAGCAGCGTTATCAGGGAAGCGAAAAAAAAGACAAAGAATCTCTTCATACATAACCTCCTTTTCTTATCAATCCATCATTTTAAAATTGTCATTACTTACCCACACGAGACATACCTGATCATCAGGATATTATCCCTTTTTTTTCAAACACTCCGAGCAGGTGCCAATGATATATGGCCTTAGTTCCTCAATTTTGTGCCCGTCTATCATTTTCTTTCCTGCAAGCGGACATCCCACTACATCAACATCATAGACACGATTGCATCTGCGACAGAAGAAGTGATGATGAGGTTTGACCTCGCAGTCAAAATGCAACTTTCCTTTTTCAATCGTTATTTCTTGAATAAGACCATAATTACTTAAAAGTTCTAAAGTGTTATAAACAGTAGCCTTTGAAATTGTAGAAAATTTTTCCTTTAAACTATAGTAGATTTCCTCCACTGTTGGATGGGTGCGATTCTCATAAAGGTATTCCAGAATCGCATGGCGTTGTATTGTTAATGTACATCCTTTTTCATTAAGTTCGGCTAATTTTTCTTTTAAGCTCATAATATATTTAATCTAACATTAGAACAATTCTAAGTCAAGAATAAAACAAACTTTTATTCTTGATGAAATGGGGCGTCCTTTTTTTATTGTTTCAGGATTTATCCATTTATTGGAAAAAATTATCACTAAAACGGTGGCCTATCTTTAACCTAAATTGAGCGATTTTTGACTCGATCTGCACTGATCTCTTGCGCATCAAGGATTCGCAAAAATTCTCGACATATCCACTGGTATGCCTGCGGTTTTTGCGAACCCTTATGCATCAAGATTTCAGCACATTTCTTCCCCAAAAATCGCTCAACTTAGGTTTAAAGAAATACCCTGTAATTGACATTCAAAACCTTTGCCAGTGTCTTCGCCGTTTTTTTCCCTATTGCTCTTTTGCCGTTTTCCATTTCGGAAATATGACTTTGTGGAATTCCAGTTAATTCTGAAAGTTGTTTTTGGGTCATATTTTCTTTATGCCTCGATCCGGCAAGGCAAACTCCAGGCATTTCCTCGTCAGCATATTCCGGAAATAGATCGCGCCATGGAACGGTATCCGAAATATTTACAAAGCCGAACGATTTTAAAGCCTTTATAGCCTTTGTTTTGTTTGCCTGTGGTCCTAAGAATTTTAGTTCAATAGGGAGCTTTTTCGTGTGTTCCAACATAAGACACCTCAACTAATCGTATTTCTTTGTCTATGACTTCCCAGACCGCCACATAAGTCGGCCATCCTTTTTTCAGGTGGCAATGATACCGGTTTTTGCCCAACGGCCCGTAGTTTTGCCAATTACTTCTAAAGTGGCCGGCAATTTCTATTTCCATCAAAAGTCGGGCAAGAATTTTTTTAATATCAGACGGCAATTTTTGTGCCTGCTTTTGAGCTTTCTTTTTAGATGTAACCGTCCATGCCATAAATATAACATATATCATCTATAGGTATATTGTCAAGAGCTCTATCTTCCGCCCACAGGCCTGAAGCTGGAGCGCTCAATATTAAGAGCAGTAAACTCCATATGGCCTTGATATATTTTTTTTGAGTAAAAAGATATCAGCTAATGTTCGTCAAGATGTAACACGAGTGTTTCACCGCATCTTCATTATTACAGGGAAAAGCTCAACATTCCATATTCCTACCAGGTAGTAAAAAAGTCCGGTGTGGACCGGCTTATAAACGGAATTCGTATTGTTTCTGCGGACAGGTTCCTATGCGGGCTAATATAGCGAGACCCTTGCAAGGCACCCGACGCATCTATTCTGGCTTGACGTGGTATGTGACTTCATTACCCCAAACAAATGAAAAAAGAAACGTGGAAATTCGACCCCGTCCCTTCTGTACACACGGGAAGAGAGGACAACCAACTAAGAAATGGCTCCTTTGCTTTGATGATTATGATTGATCGATTGAGCATATCTAATCTCTTTTATTTGAATGCGAACGGGAAGCACAACCGGCGCTGACAAGCGTCCGGTTCGCGCTCTGGTTGTGTGCCGGGCAAGGCCCGGCCGCTAAATGGTGCTATCTGAAATAATGACACATATTTCAGGTAAAGTCCAGACCCAGCCTGATGGAGGCGAAGGGTAGCCAATGGCAAGGGGATTGTCGCGAGGCAATTTCTGAAGGAGGCCGGAGGCAAAAGCGTGGGTCGACGTACAGGTATGCCCCGTA
>JAYEFW010000135.1:2100-3859 GCA_034658795.1 Thermodesulfobacteriota bacterium | reverse complement strand
CAGCAAAGACCGCGGGCGCTGAAAAACCAATGACCAGACCAAACGCTAAAAGTATTATTATCATCCTCTTGGTCATGATTATTTCTCCTTTTCTTTTTTAATGGCTTCTTTTGCACCTTTCCACATGCCGGAGACAGCTCCCTTTGCCACAGCCACAGACTTTTTCCCGAGTTCTTTTGCTTCTTCGGCCATAATATGGGCCGCCTTGCCGACAGCTTCCGTGGTTGCTTTGGCTGCACCCTTCCCTGCTTGTTTCAGGCTTGCAGTGGCTTCTTCCGCAGCATGACGAGCCTTTCTCCTCAAGACAGAGGTCGTTTTTTTGCCCTGATCCGCAAGGTCATTTAATATATCCTTTGCCACATCTCCCGAACGTTGGGCTACTTTGCGGGTAGTTTCTATGAAAAGGCCCTCGATTGCCTCAAGGTCTTCCTTTGTCCTGGCAAGGTCCTTACGGACAAATTCCTTTGCCCTGTCCCCAACAGATTCTACTGCTGATGCGATCCCTTTCTGAACTCCTTCAAAAGCGCCAACGGCAACACCTTTAATTTCTTTGCCGGCCTCCTCGGCAGCTTCCACAGCGCCGGACATGACCTTCTCGGCAATTCTCTTTGCCCTGTCAGCGCTGAAACGGCCTTCTTTCACGGCTCTTTCAGTAGCATCTCTGGTGATATGTACTACGGTCTCTTTCACATCTTTACCGGACTCGATGGCCTCTTTGACTGCTTCTTTAACAGTCTGTCTGGTCAAACCTAACAGCTCTGTGCTTTTCAGCTTGATGTCAGATACAGCAGATTCAACTCTTTCTCCGATATCTTTGGGCAATGCAGCGCCTGCCTCCTTTGCCCCTTCCAGGCCTTTTCTGAGACTTTGCGCCAACTCCGTCTTTTCATCTTCGAGTCGTTTTTCGAGTTTCCGGAGTTCATCCCTGGTGGCCTCCACTGCCTGATCTCCGCGGCTGCGAACTCCGGCAATAGCGCCTTCCACAGCTCCTTTTACAGTTTCTTTTGCATCTGCTTCAGCTTCCTTTAAGCCTTCCACCGCAGCAGCTACAGCATTTTTGACAACAGGCCGAAGTTCCTCAACACCGCCCCTGGTTTCGGCCACGGCAGCAGATACCGCATCCCTGACAAGCTCACGTACTTTTTCTGTGGTGATCTGTCCCGCCTCTTTGGCTTTCTTCAACTCCTCCACAATACGATCTTTCATCCGGTTTTCCGCCATGATTCATACCTCCTTAAGATTAATGTTGGTATTTCTCAACTAAAGTTCACGCACTGACACCTTTCTTCTCGGACACCAGGCCATAAAAAATGATGTTCGTCAATTCATCAAGATGGTACTCAATCTGCTCTTCGTTTTCCTGAACTAACCAGTTAAGCTCGAATCCCCTCAAGGCATGGCCCATGGCACTGGCTGCCAGGGGGACATTATCAAGACAAAAAACACCTTTTTTCACCCCTTCCTCCAGGATAGAACGAATGATATCCACCTCCCGCTCGAAAAGTTCGCTGCGAATGCTCTCTGCTTTGGGCAAAACTTTTTCTATCCCATCCCGATCCAGATTGAGAATATTTATTGCCTTGCGCATATATCGGAACTTGGCTCTGGCAAAGGCAATCACCTTATCGCCAGGCAAGACCTCTTGACCCACCGAAAATGATATTTTTTCTACTATCTCGTTTGCTTCCCGGCGGAGAACTTCCAGGTAAACACGGTCTTTACTGCCGAAGTAGTTGTATATAGTAGCCTTTGCGACGCG
>JAYEFW010000135.1:0-2000 GCA_034658795.1 Thermodesulfobacteriota bacterium | reverse complement strand
TCCTTGAGTTGGTTATCCCAACCATTAAGAATATCATTATTGCACAGTTCATGCACTTTTTTCTGAGTCTCCTCGGCATAGGAATGCGGCCCCACTATCCCCAGAAGAAATTCCAGGCTATCCATTCGGCGACTACTCTTGCTGTGAAACCCGATTGCATAGTAGAGTATTCCTGCATAGGGACGGTCATCCTTGACCAGATCACTGCTTTCGGTATCTTCGGGCGTGTAAATATTTTGGCCGAGGGACATGGACACAGAGTACTGAAGACCAGGCTTGTTAACCAATGGCAGCCGTTTGATTAAGGGGTAGCTCCACTGGGGTAACCGGGAATTTTCTCGGTAGTCCGTCAGGTCCGGTGAAATCCAGCTTAATTTCAACCCGCTAGTGTACAAGGAGTCAGTACGATGAAGCATGTCATTTTCAACGTATAAGGTAAACGTGTTGAAATCTTTGGCTGTTTCGTCTTGAGCCATGGCCGTCAAAGGGAGTAATAGTAACAGACTAAAGAGAAAAATAGATTTTAATTTCATGACAAGAAAATCGTGAACTACGTTCTTTGTACCGTTCTTTCCATCTTGCCGGAATAACGAAACAATTCACAGTTATACCGGATTTCAAAATTTCCCAGGATGGACATGGTGAAGGTGTCTTGATTCACTTCACAAATATAAGCAACACCGCAGAAACTATTGCTAATATAAGACCATAACCAAATGTAGCTTCCGGGCTTACTTTATCCCATAGCAGTCCCGCGATATATCCACCCGGAAGGGCCACCGAACCTATTGCTGTATGAAATACCCCTAATGCAGTTCCCTTTAAATGTTGCGGCGCCAAATCAACCACAAATGCCCTCTGCGTACCATCGATCATAGCATAACATATTCCATAAATGATAAAAAACAATACGATGCCATAAAGACCGGAAGTAACTAATAAGCCGAGAGAGGTTATGCCAAACAGTACATACCCTCCCATTAAAACAGCTTTTCTCCCGACTTTATCTGATACTATCCCCAGAGGTATTACACAGATCGAATACACAATATAAAATACTACATAGAGCAAGATTGCAGTGTTATCGGCCAATCCTATGTTCTTTGCCCTTAACAGGAGAAAAGCATAGCCGAAATGTCCCAGTGCAAATACTGAAGAGACAATAATAAAGAATCTTAAATTTGCAGGTAATTCTTTTAAGCTTAGTTTAACAGACGCTTTTTTTGTCTCTTGTTTTGCCGGCGCATTTTTTTCTTGAATAAAGAAAATAATAAATACCGAAATTATTCCAGGTACCAGGGCAAACAAGAAGACATTTCTATATCCCCACTTTGGAAGAAGGAGCAAAGCGAGCACTGCTCCTAAGGTCGAACCGATGCCATCCGCAGCCCTGTGAAATCCGAAAGCTTTACCTCGAACAGATTCATCGCAAGATTCCGCTACAAGCGCATCGCGTGGCGCAGTCCTTATCCCCTTTCCGATCCTTTCTATCACCCTGACAAAAAGGACAAAAGTCCAGATGTTCGCCAGGGCAAATAATGGTTTGGTTATGGACGACATACCATAGCCGAACAAAATAAAAGGCTTTCTTTTATTAATTTTGTCCGACCAATAGCCTGATACGACTTTTAATAAAGAGGCTGTTGTTTCCGCCGCGCCTTCCACAATACCGACCGCATAAGCGCCGCAACCCAAAACAGTGGTCAAAAACAGAGGGATTAACGGAAAGACCATCTGGCTGCTGAGATCAGTAAATAAACTGACCAGGCCAACGATGAATATATTTCTGGTGATTCCGGAAAAAATTTCAATCTGTTTGTATGGCCTCATTTCTATCCCGCATTTCTTATTACCTAAGTTGAGCGATTTTTTACGAAGATATGTGCTGAGATCTTGATGCATAAGGATTTGCAAAAACCGCAGGCATACCCGTGGATATGTCGAGGATTTTTGCGAAGCCTTTATGCGCAAGAGATCGGCGCAGATCAAGTAAAAAATCG
>JAYEFW010000134.1:0-3870 GCA_034658795.1 Thermodesulfobacteriota bacterium | reverse complement strand
TTAAAAAATCATCTGATGTTGCGAATTTCCTGATGCCCCTCATGAGAGACCTGAAAAAAGAGCGGTTTGTGCTGCTGCTTCTCGACAGACGGAATGCGGTATCAGATATGATTGATATCGACTATGGTACAGTTGACCGGGCGAATCCATATATCCGCGATATTATCCAAACCGCCATCAAATATAATGCCCCGGCGATTATTGTCGCCCACAATCACCCCTCCGGCTCAGTAATCCCCAGCAGCGATGATAAAGCATTTACAAAAAGCCTTATGATGGCGACCAGGGCAACCGGCATCAGCTTTTTCGATCACATCATTATCGGAGACAACCGCTACTTCAGCTTTGCCGATGAAGGGTTGATTGAAGAATACGAATTAAAAGCGGTACGAGAATTGTAAAAGAAAAATAAGGGCACAACTAAATGGAAAACATTGAGGCATTAGAAAAAAGGCTCTGGAGCAGCGCGGATAACCTGCGCGCCAACAGCCCCTATGCGAGCAACGAGTATTTCCTGCCTGTAATGGGCCTCATATTCCTTAGGCACGCCTACAGCCGATACCTTGCTGTAAAAGATGGAATCGAGGCAAGCCTGCCTGAACGCGACGGCAAAACCCGTCCGCTGACCAGGGAAGATTTCTCGCGCAAGGGCGCTATCTTCCTGCGCCCCAATGCGCAGTTCGAGCATCTCGTAAATCTGCCGGACAGCAAGGATCGTGCGCAGGCCATCATTAGCCATGGAATCTATAGAAGAGGACTATGAAACGTTGCGGGGGATTCCGCCAAAGAGCGAATATCTGGAGCTCGAAAATGACGTGCTGGGACAACTATTGCGGACATTCGATGATCCCGCGCTTAAAAGAGCCTCGGGAGATATATTCGGCCGTATTTACGAATATTTCCTAACCCAGTTTGCGGATCAGAAGGCACACGATAACGGCGAATTTTTCACTCCCGTGTCTCTTGTACAAATGATAGTCAATGTTATCGAACCGGATCACGGGAAAGTTCTGGATCCCGCCTGCGGATCGGGTGGTATGTTTGTTCAGAGTGCTCACTTTATTGAACGTATTCATGAAATCCCGCAGGAACGTGTTACCTTTTACGGGCAGGAAAAGAGCCCTACAACTATTCGACTGGCAAAAATGAACCTCGCCGTTCATGGTTTGGAAGGCAATATCCAGAAGGGCATCACCTACTACGAGGATCATCACGAGATGTTGGGCGAGGCCGATTTCGTAATGGCCAATCCCCCCTTCAATGTCGATGAAGTAGACGCCGGCAAAGTCAAAAATGATCCGCGTCTTCCCTTTGGACTGCCGGGGGTGAATAAAAAAAAGGCCGTTTCAAACGGCAACTACCTGTGGATTTCCTATTTTTACAGCTATCTGAACGAGCAGGGACGTTCGGGATTCGTCATGTCTTCCCAGGCTTCCGGCGCTGGTCGGGATGAAGCAAAAGTGCGGCGCAAGATTGTCGAGACCGGCCATGTGGACGTGATGATCGCCATCCGTTCCAATTTTTTCTATACCCGTTCGGTGCCCTGCTAACTCTGGTTTTTTGACAAAAACAAACCGGAAGACAAGCGTGACAAGGTGCTCATGCTCGACGCCCGCAATGTCTATCGTCAGGTCACCCGCAAGATATATGACTTCAGCCCTGAGCAGATGAAAAACCTCACAAGCATTGTCTGGCTCTACCGGGGGCAGAGCGAACGTTTTCTGAATCTGGTGGCTGAATATATGGACACTACTGTCCGTGAAGCCGGGGAAACTTTCAAACCGATAGAGGACTTCAAAAAGGGAATTGACACCTTGATGAACGTGATGGAGCCGTTTCTGAGTTCTCTGTCAAAAGATGAAACGCATGGCGAAACACTGGCCGAGCTTAAAGAATCACAAGAGGTTTTTGGTCAGGACATAAAGACATTTCATGATGCTGTTAAGTCGGCAAATGCCGCCTGGACTTCTGCGGGCAGGGACAACGATGGACTGCACCGGTTTTCGGAGGTCATCGCTCCGGTTACCGAAAAAAGCCGTGAATTGGGCGGGCAGACAGACCAAATATACAGGCTTACGCTTTGTCTCATTGAACTGTGCGAGAAGAAACTGAATGCCCGTGAAAACGATTTCTGGGCGAAAAAGGAGATCAATCAGTCGAAAAAACCCCTTGATGAAAAGCGAAAGTTCTGTGTGGAACAGCTAAGACAAGCGCGATATTCCTACAGGCAGGCCCGCTGGCTTCAGGAACGTTTTCCGGATGCAAAACTGCGAGATGTTGAGGGACTCGTCAAGCTGGTCGGCATTGATGAAATCGAAAAGAACGACTGGAGCCTCACCCCGAGCCGCTATGTGGGTGTGGCGCCGGAAGAGGTGGACGAGGATTTCGACTTCGAGGAAACCATGCGCGGGATACATGCCGAGCTTAATGAATTGAATGTGGAAGCAGTGGTACTGGCAGAGCAGATAGCCGGGAATTTTGAGGAGTTAGGAATATGACTAAACTTTCGAAGCGATTGCCTGACGATTACGCAGTGCTTTTATCAGAAGTAAAGGAACGGGTGCGTGCCGCCCAGTACGAAGCGCTTAAAGCAGTCAACAAGGAACTGGTCGCGCTCTACTGGGATATTGGCAAGCTGATTGTTGAGCGGCAAGACAGAGAGGGCTGGGGTAAATCCGTTGTCAAGCGATTGGCAAATGATCTGCAAAATGAATTTCCCGGTATTGGTGGATTTTCTACCTCAAATCTGTGGCGCATGAAGGGATTTTGTGAGGCGTATGCAGATTCCACGAAACTCGCACCACTGGTGCGAGAAATTGGATGGTCGCACAATATAGTTATAATGGAGCGTTGCCATGACTCTCTGGAGCGTGAATTCTATATCCGCATGACCCGGAAATTCGGCTGGTCGAAAAATGTATTGATTCACCAGATCGAAAACCAGAGCTATGAAAAGACCTTACTCGGCCAGACCAACTTCGATAAGACGCTGACGCCCAGCCAGCGCGCACAGGCTAAACTTGCCGTGAAAGATGAATACACCTTCGACTTTCTTGAAATGGGCGAAGAACATTCCGAACGCGAGCTGGAGCGCGCCCTCATTGCACGAATTGAGAACTTTCTTCGCGCTATGGGCGGGTTGTTTGCGTTTGTCGGCAGCCAGTTCCGTCTTGCCGTGGACGATAAGGAATGCTTCATTGATCTGCTGCTTTATCACCGCCGTCTCAAATGCCTTGTCGCCATCGAACTCAAGATTGGCGAGTTTCAACCGGAGTTTGTGGGCAAGATGCAGTTTTATCTGACCGCTTTGGACCGGCAGGTGCGTGAGGAGGGTGAAAATTCCTCCATCGGTATAATTCTTTGCAAGGAGAAGAACCGCACGGTTGTCGAATATGCTCTGCACGATGCCCGCAAGCCCATCGGCGTGGCGACCTATCGCATGTTTAAGCGCCTGCCCAAAGAACTCAAAGGGCAATTGCCTTCACCCGCTGAAATCGCCAAATTGCTGGAGGGTGTGGGGGTATGAAACTAACTCCTTACAAATTGGGCGATTTTTGTCGCATGAAGTACGGCAAGATGCCGCCCAAAGACGTGCTTGCAGACGAGGGGTTTCCGGTCTTTAGTGGTTACAGAATCACTGGCTATGCCAAAGAATGCTTGTACGACAATCCAAGAGTCATCGTTGTAGCACGCGGTGTTGGAGGAACAGGTGACGTGAAAATGTCGCCTGAGAAATCATGGATTCGGAGACAACCGCTACTTCAGCTTTGCCGATGAAGGATTGATTGAAGAATACGAATTGAAAGCGGTACGTGAATTGTAATAATGTTGAAAAGTGCGGAGTTTATAACGGGAAATATATGCAAAATA
>JAYEFW010000133.1:3315-15291 GCA_034658795.1 Thermodesulfobacteriota bacterium | reverse complement strand
TTATGCCTTGAAGATTTGTTTCTATCTGATCAGGTTATTATCACTAATTCACTTATTGGCGCTCTTCCGGTTCTGAGCATTGACGGGAAAAAACTGAAAAAGTCCACAGACCTTTGGCTGAAAATCATCAATCAGCTTAATATCCCTATTTTTTAACTATCAGAAATTTGAAAACTCAAAAGTAACTTGTTAACAACCAAAGGCAGCTGGCAATTAAATTTAAAACGGCTGACTGTTTGAGCATTAAGAAAAAAGAGGCACTTTTGTATATTTTTGTTAAAAGGATAAACTCAAGCCATAACGTTCTATTTTTCTAACTGATATTAATACTCTTTTTTCTTTAGGCTCACTTATGCGCGAGTTTCAGACGTTCTTAAATTTAATTGCCCGCTGCCTCTCGTTAATCTCATATTTGAGTTTTCAAATTTCTGACTATGTTTTTTGAGTCTTATCAAATTTCCGTTTATTTTTGGCAACCACTAAGTAACCAGCAACCCTTTCGAATCTATCTTCACCTCAAGCATGCAGGATTTTTTTCTTTCTGAAAGAATAGATTCCCAATCTTTCTCTAATCCTGCAATATCTTCGATTTCACCGATTGCCCATATGCAGCCGCCTCCTCCTGCACCCGTGAATCTTGCACCGCAATTATTCTCAACTGCCGAATCGACAAGCTTTTCACCCATTGAATCAAGAACTTCAGGTGTCATTTTTTTCCTTAAAGCCATTTCTCCGTTCATTGATTCGGCTGCATATTTAAAATCGCGTCTAATTAAAGCATCAACAAATCTGTGTGTATAAGCAATTATCTCAGCCCAGAGTTTCCGGTATTTTCCTGAAAGAAACTGCCTTACCCACTTTCCGTTAATATCCTTTGATACATGCGGAATCCCGCAATAGGCTAATAAAAGATGTTTCTCAAAATTTTTAAAGAATTTTTTCTGATAAACAGTTTTCTTTTTAAAACAAGGCCCTTTAATTCCATCAAGCCAATACCATACGTTAACTCCTCCATGAGCGGCAGCAAGTTGATCCTGAAGACCGCAAGGCACACCTGCGACACTTCCCTCAATAGCATGTGCAAGCATGGCTGTATGCTTTCTTGACAAAAGGCTGCCTGCACCAGTTTTTTCAAAAACCATAGAAAACGCAGCAACAAGAGCGACCGCCGCTGAAGAAGATCCCCCAAGAGCGCTTCTCGGTGGGGATGAAGATTCAATCTGAATATGAACGCCCTGGACCCCGAAATAGGCTGCAATTGCAAACATAAGCCCGAGAGGATGATCAAAAGGAACTGTATCTAGTGGATATTCAACACTCTTAAAGCCTTTCGAAGATACCTTTACCATACCTTTATTATACGCGGAAAGACAAACCCTTGTCCTCATGTCCAATGCTATGTTAAATGTGCAAGGGGAAAAATGCCTGAGCGGATAATGAAAAGAACTGATATCCAGGGTTCCTCCCATGTCAATCCTGCATGGCGCAGATGCCTCAATATGCTCTGTTTCAAGTATATTTCTCAGATCAATTACCTCTTATCTGCCTCAGGAATTTCAAGCTCCGGGGCTCCATCCCCAGATGATAAGGCACAAACGCCTCTATAAATTTCAATCCCTCACTTAAAGCTGTTTTTGTAAATCTAATCCTTTCCGCCTTTTTTAAATCACCGCTTTCAACCCATAGTAACTGTTTTATCGTTCCCTTAGAAAGATATATTTTACCTGACTTGGCAGAAGAACATCTGTCACAAATAAGACAGCCTTTAACAATATCAAAAGCAATCTTACCTTTCCTGATCTCTTCTAACTCAATTCGGCAGTTGCCGCATCGAGTCAAATCAGGACAAAAACCAGATAGTTTCATAAATCTAATCTGAAAAATTATACTCAGGGCATCCCGGGATATATAACCAAGATCTAATTCTCCAAGAAGGTGCTGAAAAAGTTGATATATTTGAACCTGTTTTTTACCATCTTCCATCCACACATTAATCAGTTCAGCCCAGTAGCTGGCATATGCGATTTTATTTATATCTGTTCTGATTTTTGAAAATGGCTGTTTTAATGCTGCCTCCTGTAGAACAGGCAATCCTTTGCTGCGACCGGAACTGCAAACTACTTCTAAAACAGAAAATGGTTCGAGGATTCCTGAAAATCTTTTAACACTCTTTTTTGCCGACTTTGCAATTACTGAAATTTTTCCTTTATTTAACGTAAAAAAATTAATTATTAAATCATAGTCACCAAAATCAATACGACGGAGAACAATGGCAGGCGTAGAAAAACTTGACATTTATTAAATACCAAGAAGGGTTGTGGCTATCTCAAAATAGAAAAATACGCTGATAATATCGACAGATGTTGTTACAAAAGGACTGGAAGCTACGGCAGGATCTACATTTATTCTCGCAAAAGCCATCGGGACAATAGAGCCTAACAAGGCAGCAACTGACATGGAACAGATAACGGAAAGTCCAACGGACAGCGCAAGTCCCCCTGTATCATAACGAAATTGCGCTACCATACCAATAAGAAAGCCATATACTATACCCAGGATAAAACCGACAGATAGTTCCTTAAAAACCACGGCCCAGATATCTCTTACATTGAGCTGCCCTGTTGCAAGACCACGTACAACAATAGAGGAAGACTGGGTGCCGATATTCCCACCCATATTCATTATTACCGGTATAAAAGCCGCAAGATAAGCGAGCTTGCTCAAACTGCCTTCAAAACGACCAATAATAAAAAATGCAATTATACCACCAACACAGCTTGCAAATAACCAGGGCAAACGAGTCTTCGTGCTTTTAAAAACAGACTGGGTTTCGATAAATTCCTCACCTGCTCCGGCCATTTTCAATATATCCTTTGTGGCCTCCTCTCTGATAATATCAATAATATCATCGACAGTAACTATACCAACCAGCCTGTTTGTGTCATCTACAACGGGAACAGCCAGGATATCATAACGGGCAACTATCTTGGCCACTTCCTCCTGATCCATTCCTGTCTCAACGGAAAAAACATCAGTTGTCATAAATTGTTTAAGGGGAGTTTCAGGATGGACTACGACTAACTGCCTTAATGAACTCACGCCAACAAGCCTGCCATGATCATCAACAACATAAAGATAAAAAGGCATCTCAACATCCAGATGCTCTTTCTGCAGCGACTCGATTGCCTCTTTTGCGGTTATATCCTCTTTTAAGGCAATAAAATCCGGAACCATAATACCGCCTGCCGTATCATCACCATATCGCAGTAAGTCTTCAACCTCTTCAGACCCCTCTTTTTTCATCTTCTCGAGGATGGTATCACACTTTTCCTTTGGCAGTCGTCCTATTATGTCGGCAACATCATCTGTTGGCATTTGTTCCAGGATCTCGACAAGTTCGTCCAAATCCATGCCTTCTATGAAGTCAGAAAATATATCTTCATCAAGTTCGCTGAAAAGGACACCCTTTTGCTGTGTGTCCTCTATCATATCAAAAAGTTTCTGCTGGCTGGAAAGCGGCAAAGAACGGAATACAACAGACATGTCAGCAGCATGTGTCTTGTCTACAATCTTGCGGAGATGAGTTGTAGCATCTCTTCTCAACAATCTTTTGATGCTTTCAACAAGTATTTTATTGCGCTCACTCAGCATTATTCTTTACCCTGACCCCCTGATCCTACTATAGACTTTCAGATAATTATTTATCTGAAAGTCTATTTTATAGTTTTTATATAAGACCTCTTTCGAAGTTCATCTATCCATGAACTGAATTTCTTATCAACTATTTCTTTATAAAGTATATCTTCGATCTCAAGGGATGCCTCTTCAAGCGACTTCCCAGGAGCATCAACAATCTCCTGAATATAGAATATCTGATACCCTTGATCAGTATCAAGCACCGGCGTAAACTCACCTGCCTTCATATCTTTTATTGCTTCTTGTATTTTGGGAGAAAGTTCTTTAAGTTTAAATAAACCTAATCCGCCATCATCGCTAACGTATAATGATTCAGAGTAAGCTTCGGCTGTTATATCGAAGGGTTTCCCCGCCTGCAATTCTGTTAAAGCCATCTCCATTTTTTCTAATACCCCAAGCTTCTCTTCTTCAGAAGCAAAAGAAGGCACTTTCATAATTATGTTACTGAGGCGATATTCCTTTATTTTGCTATACTTGTCACTGTGGCTTTTGTAGTAAGACTCTATATCCTCTTTTGTAATTACGATTTTGGATTTTATCTCAAAGTTAACCAGTTTAGCCCTGAGTATCTGATCCTTTATTCGCTTCTGATACTCCTCCAGGGTTAAGCCCTCTGCTTTAAGCATCTCCCTGAGATCTTCATCAGTAAAAAAATTTGCTTCTTTTAAACGCTCTATTGCTTTATCTATCTCATCATCACTGACCGCAATTTTAGATTGCTTTATCTGCTGGTCAGTAAGTTTTTGATCAATCAGTTGATTAAGAATTTCCTCCCGAATGTTGAATAGCATCCGGCGCTCCTCTTCAAGCGAATAACCAGACGCCATTATTCTTTCAGCATATGGGTTAAACGACTCATCAAGTTCGGAAAATAAAATTATATCATCGTTAACAACGGCAACAATTCGGTCAACAACTTCTGCGCTCTGCACATCAGCAGTCATGAAGAAACTAAGGGCACAAAAAAGTGAAAAGAGTTGTATCCAAAAAACGATTTTACAGAATATTTTTCGTAATAGTTCAGCCACAAGGACACCAAAATTATAATTCGTAAGATTTAACGGAACGTTGAAATTAGAAAATAGAAACTGGAAATTTGGCCTTCATGCTTTTGTACTGTTCTTCCCGATTTCCGATTTAATCTCTCCCAAATTTCTATTTTCCAATTTCAAGTTTCAAGCCGATTCAGCCGTTAACATGTTGCGCTATTTCTTTCAAGATGTTTCTGGCCTGAACTAAAAGGCTTTTCATATCGCCTTTTGAAAGCCTGGCCTTAAAAACATGGTCCGGTGTAATCTTAAAACTATCTTGTTTTGAAACTATCATGTCAACTATTCCAAAGGAATTTTTTTGGTGAGCTGGTGAAAAATAAAGTAAAAGATGCTGTCCTGCCAGGTCAAGCCTTTTTACTCCAGCTTTTATGGATAAAACTTTAAGCATAATTTTTAAAAGAAGATTGGCGGCCTCATTTGGCAAGGCCCCAAACCGATCGATCAATTCCGCCTTAAAATCGGATAATTCTTTTAAATCCGTTAGCTTTGCCAGCTTTCTATAAACCGAAAGTCTCTGATCAATATCAGGGATAAAATTTTCAGGGATAAACGCAGAGAGAGTCATGTTAATCTCCGGTTCCAGGCTTTCTACAACCGTCTCTCCTTTCAGCTCAGACATAGAGTTTTCCATCAACTTGAGAAACATGTCATATCCGACTGCGGCGATATGACCTGTCTGTGAAGCGCCAAGTATTGCACCCCCTCCCCTGATTTTCAAATCACTCATGGCTATTTGAAAGCCTGCCCCGAGTTCGCTATGTTCCATCAACACTTTAAGACGTTTCCTGGCATCTTTAGTCAATGCGCTTTCTTCTGGAATAAACAGATATGCATATGCCTGTTCATCAGCTCTTCCGACACGGCCGCGAAGCTGGTAAATCTGGGCCAGTCCAAACCTGTCGGCCCTGTTGATGAGTATTGAGTTGGCGGAAGGAATATCAATGCCCGACTCAATTATAGTTGTACACACCAGCATATCTATTTCTTTCTTCATAAACTTAAACATTTCTCTTTCAAGCTCATCTTCGCTTAAACGGCCATGTGCAACACCCAGCCTGACCTCAGGTACCAGCTTTTTTAAATGCTCTGCAATTAACCATATATTATGAATATTATTATGAACAAAGAATATCTGACCACCCCTTTTCAACTCCTTTCTTATAGCTTCCGCAATAATCACATCATCAAACTCCGAGATATAGGTTATAATGGAATGGCGATCTTCGGGCGGGGTTGAAATAATACTTATATCACGTATCCCAAACAGGGACATTTGCAGGGTTCTCGGTATGGGAGTTGCTGTTAATGCTAAAACATCAACTGTTGTCCTTATTTTTTTCAACCTTTCCTTTTGCTTAACACCAAAGCGCTGTTCTTCATCAATCACAAAAAGGCCCAGATCTTTAAAATCCACATCTTTTTGCAAGAGCCTGTGAGTTCCGATAACAATATCTGTTTTGCCTGTCTTCAGATTCTTGATAATGTCGCGTTGCTCCTTTATAGTTCTAAACCTGTTCAGGCATTCCACATTAAAGGGATAATTTTTAACTCGTTCAGAAAAGGTCAAAAAATGTTGCTCTGCAAGAACTGTAGTTGGAACCAGTATAGCGACCTGTTTCCCATTATTCACAGCCATAAACGATGCGCGAAGCGCGACCTCTGTCTTGCCGTAACCTACATCGCCACACACCAGCCTGTCCATTGGGCTTGGGAGCTTCATATCATGCAGCACGTCCTCTATCGCCCTATGCTGGTCAACTGTCTCCTCATATGAAAAATCCGACTCAAAATCTTTGGAATAGCTGTCTATATGTTTATAAGCATAGCCTTTATTAAATTTACGCGCCGCATAGAGTTCAAGAAGTTCCCCTGCAATTTTCTCTACCGATTTCTTAACCCTCTTTTTAACTCGATCCCATGATTTCCCGCCCATTTTGTCAAGAACCGGCTGCATTCCATCAACCCCAACGTATTTCTGCGCCATGTTCATACGTTCTACAGGAAGATAGAGTTTATCATCATCCCTGTAATAAATAAGAAGAAAATCATTTGTTGCTCCGTCTATCTTCAATTTTACCAAACCATCGTATCTGCCTATGCCGTGTTCCGTGTGAACAACAAAGTCTCCTTTTTTAAGATCTTCGAATAAAAGCTGTTCGGTTTGTATCAACCGTTTTGGCTTTACTTTTCTATGCTGCTTTCCAAATATTTCATCTTCCGTGATAATGGCCAGAGGCAGGTCAGGCCAGACAAAACCGGAAGAAAGAGCGCCATAGCATATATAAACACAATTCGTGCCGAGTTTAACATGGTGGAAACTATCAACAAACTTAGCTTGAATACCATATGGCGAAAGGATGGATTGCAGTTTGCCGGCACGTGCCCTGTTGCTGCAAACAATAACTGTGGTATGGCCGAAACGCTTCTTATCATTAATCCAGTCAGATAGAGGCAAATACTGTTTCTCATCCTCGCGACGGCACTTGAGCTGATCGTTGATAGAGGTGTTGTTTATCACTGAAAAATTATACTGCGGAAAAGCCATCCCCCTGTCCCAGCTCTCGCTTAATACAGGAAGCATCTTTAATGCCAACGGCTTCTTATGTAAAAGCATCTCTTTAACCTCTAACCATCTCAGGTAAAGAGAATCCGGCTCAACGCACAGCCTTTTTTCCATGCAGGCATCCTGGTAGTTTATTTTTGCTTGCTCTTGTGATTCAATAGCAATGTTTTCAAGATTTTTTGGCTCTATCAGAACAAAATTCGCATTATCGGGAACATAATCAAAAAAAGTATCAAGTTTTGGATAAATCAGCGGAATTAAGCCCTCAATCCCCGAGAAAAAACCCTCTTTTCTGATAATATCAACAATATTTCTAATCTTGGTTACGGGCATATCAAGATCTGATGCCTGCTGTCTGATCCTGCTGATTATTTGAACTATAGACTCTTTTTTCAAAATCACTTCTCTGGCAGGGAGAATGACCGCCTCATTGATATTTTTTATAGTTCTCTGGGTTGCTGCTGAAAAAAACCTCAATGAATCTACTGTATCTCCAAACAGCTCTATTCTGAGTGGGTCAGGATAGAGCGGAGAAAATATATCAATAATGCCGCCCCTTATACAAAAATCACCAGGTTCCTCCACAATCGCTGACCTGACATACCCGCCGGAAATCAATTTTTCGATCAAATAATCACGTTCTATATCCTCGCCTGCCATAATAAGCTCGGCATAGCTGCAAATTTCCTGTTTGGGAATAAGCTTTTGTAAAAGAGCACTAACAGTAGTAACAACAATTAACGGCACCTCATCATTAATAATCCGGTAAAGTGCGCTGAGCCTTTTTGCTGCTGTTTCATTGTGGTAAGATAGTTTTTTGAAAGGTAATATATTGTAAGAAAGAAAGTGTATTACATGCAGCTCGGATTCATTTATAAAAAAAGACAGGTCATTTATAAACATTTCGCCTTGTTTTTGCGAAGGCACTATAACAATAAAAGGCGTTCTATGTTCCGAATACAACCTTGATACAAAAAATGCCATATCAGATCCGGACAATCCAATACAATCTATTCCACAATGCCTGTGGAGAATTTTATTAATCAAGGATTTAAATGCAATATTTTCTTGATTTTGGCTCATAAAAAAAGTAATCCATTATTAATTAGGTCTATAAACTTTCAGATAATTAATTTCACAAGGATAGAAGAAGAAAGGCGTATTAGTTATACGTCAACGACTGATAACGCAGTGAAATTAATTATCTGAAAGTTTATAAATATGCCGGCGTAGCTCAGATGGTAGAGCAGCTGATTCGTAATCAGCAGGTCTGCGGTTCGATTCCGCTCGCCGGCTCCATTGAAAAAAATTAACATAACTTTAAAACCTAAAACCTGCAAGTGTTGAGTTCAACCCTAAAGAATCTTGACATGCAGTTAATATCCGTATATTTTAAATAATTACAGGGTTTTTTGCGTTTTATAAATTTTTGAGCAAAACAAATCTCTAAATATTTTAAATTGTGCCATGAAGTGTATAGATGCTATTGAAGGTACGACAAAATATATTATATCCGAGTTTCATAAAATATATATTGAAGAAGGGCTTGATGATACCGAATATATAAGGAGTATCAAGGCAATAATCGATGGGATTGACATGTTCACCCAGGACAACAAAGAAATTATTAGTGAAGCCAAAGTGCTTAAAAAGGTTCTTTATTCTTTTTCAAAAGAATTATGGTTAGCAAATTTAGAAAAAACTTACACTGAAAATATTACATCCCATGATGAAGATGACAGTTCTGAAAATAATGGATACTACGACTATTATTTCGACTATATATATAATCATGGAGTTTATCCCCTATAGATTTTAATATATGAAGTTTTTTGAGGAGGTACAATGTCATTAACTAAAAACAATATTGTTGAAAACGTTCACAGACTAGGTTTCACCAAGCAAAAATCAGTTGAAGTTATCGAATCCCTGTTGGAAATTATTAAAAGTACGCTTGAAAAAGGTAGTGATGTTCTGATCTCTGGATTTGGAAAATTCTGTGTCAAAAACAAGAAAAAAAGAAGGGGCCGGAATCCTGCAACAGGAACTGACTTGATTCTTAAGGAAAGAAAAGTCGTTACTTTTAAATGTTCCGGAAAGTTAAGAAATAAAATAAACGAGTCGGGCCTAAGTTGAACGATTTTTTGCGAAGAAATGTGCCGAGATCTTGATGCAGCAAGGTTTGCGAAAAGCGTAGGCTTACCAATGGATATGTCGAGACTTTTCGCAAGTCCTTGATGCGCAAGAGATTGGTGCAGGTCGAGTAAAAAATAGCTCAATTTAGGCCGAAATAAAATTAATGCATTTTTGCCTCTAAATCTGAGCCTCACAACTAGTGCCCGAACGAAAACTAGAAAATTTTTTCAAGTTCAAGGAAGACGCAAATTTTAACCGCAGGAATACATTGAGTATTTTGAGGATTAAAATTTAAGCATGACGCAGAAATTGGGAAAATTAGCAGTTTTCGTTCAGGCACTAACTAAGCCATACATACTGGTAGGGATTCAACATTAATGAATCCGTGTTAAACATTTTACCGGTTAGAAGATCTTTCATCTCAGACGGCACTCCTTTTCCCGATAAAGACAAAGAAACATATTTGGATGAAATGTTTGTAAATGAATAGATAGTCTGATTATTGCAATACCTTACGATAGCAAATATTTTAGGATCGATATCAAGCACCTCGAATGAAGCGTTTGGATGAAAAGCCCGCTGCATTTTTCTGACTTTGATTAAATTTATATAAGAAGAAAAAATCCTGGAACGAAAACTTCCGGGATTTTTTAATTGAGATAATACTTCTTCAATTTGAAGTTTTTCTCTATTTATAGTTCTATTCCTATTCGTATGCTCAACCCCTTCTCTCCAGTTCCGTGAACCCAGGATGCTGTGAACATACACAGCAGGCACTCCCGGAAGGGCAAACTGTATAGCCTGTGAAGCAAGGAATCTATTAACGCCTAATTTTTTTTCATTGTTTATTAAGGCATCGACATAAGTAATATTCATTTCATAAGGACTTTCTGTTCCGTCAGGATTTTTCTTAAATGAAATGTATCCGCCATTTCTTCTGACGATTTCTACAAGCCGGCTAATTTCTTTATCCGGCAATATTCCCTCTAATGGCCGCACGCCAATACCGTCATGCGATGCTGTAAAATTAAAAAAGGTGTTGCTTGATGATTCTAATTTAAGCCCCCTTGCCCAATCTGACAGAATTTTTGAATCTCCAATTGCAAACGAATAAAAAAGCAGCGGCGGTAATGTAAAATTATAAACCATCTGCGCCTCGTCTTTACCATCTCCAAAATAGCTTATATTTTCTTTATGCGGTACGTTTGTTTCCGTAATAATTATAATTTCAGGAGCAATTAAGTCTAATACCCTGCGAAAAAGTTTTACAACATCATGAGCTTGGCTTAAGTGGATACAATTTGTACCTATCTCTTTCCACAGATACGCAATAGCATCAAGACGTATGACTTTTGCTCCATTTTCTACATAAAAAAGCAGGACCTCAATCATTTTTTCAAAAACATCAGGACTTTTATAATTGAGATCAATCTGATCAGAGCTGAATGTCGTCCAAACATGAACTGTCTTTCCCGAACTTTTTTTGAATTTAGTTAGTAATGGCAAAGATCGAGGCCTTACCACATCTGATAAGTCAGTTGATTGATCGACTTCTATGCAAAGATTTTCATATCCTTTCTCTTCATATAAATATTTATTAAACCAGCTACTTTTTGAGGAAATATGATTTAAGACAAGATCAAACATAAGTTTAAAATTGCTGTCTAACTTTTTTATATCTCCCCAAGAGCCAAGCTCAGGATTAACAGAATAAAAGTCTATAACTGAAAAACCATCATCCGAGGAAAACGGGGAAAAAGGCAAAATATGTATAGTAGAAAAAATTCCTTTAAAGTACTTATCTGCAAAATTACAAAGTGTGCTCAAAGGAACTTCTCCCTCTTTATTTAAAGAATCACCATAAGTTATAAGTACTATATCCTCTTGAGAAAAATAATTCTTTGCTTTTGTTTTTTGTTTAAATGGAAAATTTTTTATTAGTGTAAGAATTTTTTTAAGAGCAATGTCTGCATGCTCTTCACCATACATCCTTTTCAATATGCTCCTTATGGCATCAATCTCTTCCATTATTATTCACCCTTTAAATTAGCGCACCTTCGGTGCGAACATAAGTGCCTAAAGTGAGCTAAAGTATATTAAAGTGCCTAAAGTTAAGGAATGCGCCTTCGGCGCTGCCAATTTTAACTTTTTCACCATACAACTTTGCTCACTATATTTCCGGCTGAAGTTATAATCAAGCCTTGAATCTCTACAGCTCGCCGAAGGCGTGTCATAACTTTAGGCATTTTAGCTCACTTTAGGCACTTTTTACTCATCTATCTTATAACCTTGAACAGTGAACTTTTGAACCTGTGAACGGTTATCAAAAATATTGCATCGGCAAGTAGCATATGATAGTTGAACCTAAATTTCAAAATAAATCAAAGATAATTTTTCAAAGAAAAATATACAGGAGGCTTTTTATGCGCGCAATTATTACGGGTGTCGGTCATTATGTTCCGGATCGGAAACTTACAAATAAAGATTTAGAACAAATGGTTGATACAAGTGATGAATGGATAACAACAC
>JAYEFW010000133.1:0-3215 GCA_034658795.1 Thermodesulfobacteriota bacterium | reverse complement strand
AAAATATACAGGAGGCTTTTTATGCGCGCAATTATTACGGGTGTCGGTCATTATGTTCCGGATCGGAAACTTACAAATAAAGATTTAGAACAAATGGTTGATACAAGTGATGAATGGATAACAACACGTACAGGAATAAAGGAACGAAGAATTCTTGATAACGATAAAGGCACTTCTTACATGGCAGCCAAAGCTGCAAAGACAGTTCTTGAGCAGAGAAATATATCAGCCGATGAACTTGATCTGATTATAGTTGCCACAATAACTCCGGACATGCCTTTCCCGGCCACGGCAGCTCTGGTTCAAAAAGAGCTTAATACCACAAAAGGCTGGGGATTTGATCTAAATGGTGCATGCACAGGATTTGTTTATGCTTTAGCTACCGCTTCTCAATTTATTGAGACGGGAAAATATGATAAAATTATGGTAATCGGGGCCGACAAGATGAGCTCCATAATTGACTATGGGGATCGAAATACATGCCCTATATTCGGAGACGGTGCAGGAGCTGTCCTGTTAGAGCCGTCAAACGATAACGACCTTGGAGTTGAGGATTTTATTCTTCATTTAGATGGCTCAGGATATAAGTACTTAGGTATGCCGGCTGGAGGAAGTTTAATGCCGGCCTCTTATGAAACTGTAAAAGAGAAAAAGCATTATCTTTATCAGGAAGGTAAAACAGTATTTAAATATGCTGTCAACGGCATGGCGGATGTCGCAACAAAAATTATTGAAAAAAATGGACTTACCGCTAAAGATATAAAACTTTTAATTCCCCATCAGGCAAATTTAAGAATAATTGATGCTGTAACGAATAAGATGGGACTAAATAAAGAGCAGGTGATTATAAACATAGACAAATATGGCAATACAACCGCAGGGACAATACCTATTGCCATGTCGGATGCTTATGAGAAAAAAATGATGAATAAGGGAGACTGGGTTATTCTCTCAACATTTGGTGCGGGTTTTACCTGGGGAAGCTTACTGCTTAAATGGGCTATGGATTAAATAGTGCCTGAACGAAAACTGCTAATTTTCCCAATTTCTGCGTCAGGCTTAAATTTTAATCCTCAAAATACTCCATGTATTCCTGCGGTTAAAATTTGCGCCTTCCTTGAACTTGAAAAAATTTTCTAGTTTTCGTTCGGGCACTAAATAGCCAATGCCAGTGCTATATCAAAACGGCGGATCAGCAGAGCCGAACAGGCAAGCATGTGACAGTTTTCCGGCGTTTGCATCAGCGAAAAACTGCGTTTGGCATGGAAAAACATGCGGTTGAAATCATTGCAGGCAAAAGCTGCGGCCGCTGATTTATAATGGGTCCTGGATTTTTCTTCAATATCCAGCAAAGGTCTCAAATCGGTTTTGCAGCGACGGCAGGTGAGCTTGCCTTTATATCCGGCATTACAGGTTGGACAGCGTTCCATATTATCAGCCTTGTTCTATCCCATATAAAAAAGGATATCGTCGAGTTCTTTTTTAAACGTTTCTGCATCTTGCATTCGGTTTTTACTTAAAGCATCACGAATATCTTCTATGAGATTAATCATTTCATCGCGGTCGTCTTCGGAAGCTTGTGCCAGCTTTGCTTCAGCCCTCCTGACAATGTCGGCATATTCGGGCGGCAGTCCTTTTACACCAGCCTCTGTTTGCACTTTTTCTTTCGGAGATGTTTCCGATTCCCTTCCTTCAGTCCAGAGTCCGTTGATGCGGTCTTGAGTTTGTGATAATTCTTCGTCGGAAAATCTTGAAATAGCATTTTCGATCACCGCTTTGATATTGTTGCCGGTCTTTTTTTCAACTGCTTTGATTTTTAAGATTCCATTTAGATCCAGGTCAAAATGCAAAATGATCTCGCTGTTTGAAGGGGCCCGGGTCAGATTAAACATGTAATTTCCAAGTAGGATATTATCCAGGGCATCAGGTGCTTCTCCCTGATATATCTTGACATCCACAACTTCCTGATTGTCGCACATAGTATAGAAAACATCGCTTTTTCTTGCCGGAAGCTTGGTGTTGCGTCGAATCAGCGCAACAAACATCGTCCCACTCGGCTCCCCATCTACTTCGCCTACGACGGAAGTGCCGAAGGTATATGGAGTAATATCTACCAGCACACCGGAACGTTCCAGTCCCATTTCCCTTCCTGCCTGCATGCCTGCACCGATAGCTACACACAGATCCGGGTCGATTTCACTGTGAGGCAGATGCCCGATCTTTTCTTCCAGCATTTGAGATATCCGTGGAATACGGGTTGACCCGCCCACCAGGATTATTTTATTGATGGCCGAAGGCAGCATAGCTGCATCCTTCATGGCCTTATTTACTGATTCCATGGTGCGGGCAAGATCTTCTTCAACCATTTCCTCGAACTCCGTTCTCGACAGTTCCAGCGACAGGTGAAGATCCTTAAATCCTTTTTTGCCGATGTGATCTTCTTCAATAGTTGTATACGGTGCTGATGATAATTGAATTTTTGCACCTTCGGCAGCTCGCTTGAGTCTTGCCATAACTGCGGGTTTATCTTTTACCGAATAATTAAACTCAGTTTCCATGTGTTTTACAAGATGATCGACTATCTTTAGATCAAAATCGTCGCCTCCGAGACGATTATCGCCAGTGCTCGACAGGACTTCCACAACACCGGCCTCTATTTTTACAATGGAAACATCAAAAGTACCGCCTCCAAGATCGTAGACCAGGACTCTTTGGGTTTCCGGGTTGGTGCTCTCATAGGCCAGAGACGCCGCTGTGGGCTCGTTAATGATCCGGACTACTTCAAGTCCGGCAATTTCACCTGCCTCACGAGTGGCCTGCCTTTGGGCATCTGTAAAATAGGCCGGTACCGTGATTACTGCCTTTGAAACCGGATGATTGATTTTTTTTTCGGAACGTTCTTTAAGCTCTTTAAGGATAAAAGCCGAAATCTCCTGTGGTGAAAAAGATAATTCACCCAATTTAAGTTTCTGGTCTGTGCCCATGCACCTTTTGACGGAAAGAACGGTTTTTTCCGGGTTTATTAATGCCTGATTGCCGGCTTCAGTACCTACAATGATATTTCCATTTTCCCCAATGCTGACACATGATGGTAAAATACCATTATCGTCATCGGTAATAATCTCCGTTGTGCCGTCAAAAATAAAAGCAACTTCTGAGTTTGTAGTGCCCAGATCTATTCCAATAATTGGTTCCATATTTTGTCTCCATGCTAT
>JAYEFW010000132.1:0-3900 GCA_034658795.1 Thermodesulfobacteriota bacterium | reverse complement strand
AAATCTTATGGCCCGGTAAAGATCTGGGAACAGGCATGCTCCTTTTTTCCGCTACAATCCGAAGAGGTCTTGACTGCAAAATCAGGAGGTTATCATTCAAATCAAGCGCCCATTCTATATCCTGTGGTTTCCCATAGTGTTTTTCAAGTACCAGGGCATATCTTGCAAGGGTGATTACTTGTTCATCGGTCAGACACGGCATTCGTTTTATATAATCAGGCACCCTGACATCTATTGCACCCCCTTCAAGGCCGCATACGAGCATAAACGGCTGCACAGGTTGGTTTTTTTCCAAAATGGGCAGGGGAACATCTCTTGAGACTACATAAGCATGCGGTTTTACTCTACCATCAACAACATATTCCCCCAGGCCCCAAACCCCATTGATTATAATCCCCCGCCTGCCTTCATCCGTGGGATCACGCGAGTACACAACCCCGCTTGCCTTGGCATCAATCATTTCAACCACTCCAACGGCCATAACCATATCTTCTACATGGAAGCCTTTACTTTTACAATAGAATATGGCCCTTGATGTAAACAGGCTGGCGATAATCTCAACATATGCTGAGACTACGTCCTCCGGCGCAACGTTAAGAGCGGTTTTGTACTGCCCTGCAAAGGTAAACTGGGCATCCTCATGGATGGCGCTGCTCCTGACAGATACATAGAATCCGCCGGCCCTGTGATCTGCCTTTCTCTCTAATTCAAAGGCGGCATCTAATATGCTTTTTTCTAAATCAGGGGGAACGCCGGCATTTAGAACCAGATTTTGCGCAGCCTTGCTTGCACTGGTGAGATCTACCAGACTCTCTGTATCTACCGAGGAAATATCAATCTTATCTCCCAACTTATTATAATCCATAAATTTCTTGAAGGCATGGGAGCTTATACAAAAGCCCTCAGGAACTGGGAGATTAACCCTGTTTTTGATTTCTCCCAAATTGGCATTTTTGCCACCTACACTGCGTACCATATCTTTTGTTACATCTTCAAAAGGTATGGTGAAATCCGTTACCGGAATCTCGATATTTTTTATAAGGCTATCTTTGATTACAGAGTTAATTCTTTCAAATGCATCATAGAGGCCACGATATTTTCCGTTTGAGAGGCTATTGAGATTCTCTATGAGACTCTGAACCTTTTTTACCAGGATATCACACTTGGAATCAATATAATGCATGTCAAAGATATAATCCCCTGAGAGCTTTTCCTCCATATCCGCCTGTATCTCCAGGATGGAGTTGTTATCGACGAGAAGATTCTGAAAGCAATCGTATCTTTCTTTGAATGACATTTTATCAGGAGGAGATGCTTTGGGAATGTCGGCCTTCTTAAACCTGATTTTTTTAAATATGTTTAATAAACTACGCACTTGATCCTCCACTTTCCCTTTGTTATCTGTCTTAGGGCTCGGTCAAAAATAATTTGGACATTTTCAAGACTTAAGAATAAATGTTGCAATCTCATGAAATATATCATGCATTTTCACTACCCCTGCTATTTTTTCCGACTCCTTAACCGGCAGCAGATCTATATCGTGTTTAAGCATGAGATGGGCTGCTTTGAGGACATGATCTTCAACATCTAAAATTATGTTAAATGGAGTGATAAAATCCTTTATCGGTTTTTTTAACTGGTCAAGATTATGAGTCGATATAAGCTTTTCCCATTTATCAGAAACTTTCTCCGGAGAAAGTTTTGAGAACCCTGGATGGATATCTCTCAAAATTTTTTTCTGGTCTAAAACACCTATGAGTCTATAAGATTCTTCAAAGACCAAAATAGTATCATGGGCTGTCTCATAAGAAAAATTCAGCAGAACAACAGCCTCTTCTAACGTGGCCCAATAGGGCATATGGGGGTAATCTGTAATGGGAATCATTAGTCCTTTTAGATTCTTGATTTTAGCCATCCCTTAATCCTCTTTTTCTTGTCAAGAGACCCGCTCCAGCCGAAAAGGCAGGTCACAGTTATTTTTGTACATTATTTGTACATTGTGCTCAAGGTTTTTTGTTTGAAAATACGAGATATAGACTTTTAGATAATTCATTTCACAAGGCTAGAAGGAAAAATCTGAGTAAGTCGTGCTTATGTGTATGTCGTCGAGGATTTTGACTGATAACGCAGTAAAATGAATTATCTGAAAGTCTATGGTCAGATGGTTGTTGCTTTTTGAAAAAAGCTGTATCACAGGAAAGAAATAATGCTGTGGCATGACGTTCCGTTTAGACCTCCGGTATGAATTAAAAATGATGAATAGTATAGCGTTTCATTAAAGGTTTTCATGAAACGCTATACTATTTAGACATCCTTCATATTAGTCTTTTTGCGCTTTCTACTTTCATTACGGTGTGGGCAGCGAGATCGGCATTCCCATAATCGGCCAGATCACCATTACGCACAAGGCTACCACGGCCATCAGCAGTATACTGGCTGGAAGGCCGTATAGAAAAAATTCGCCCGTGGTAAACTGCTTTGAATCATAGGCTATAGCGTTTGGAGCTGCACCCACCAGCAGGAGGAATGGCATACCCGCTGTTACCAGTGACGCATAGAGTATGACCTCTCCGGCCACGCCGAGGTACGGAGCAATTACCAATGCCACAGGAAGTGAAATGGCGATGGCTGCCACGTTCATGATAAAGTTTGTCATGATCATCACAAAAAAAGCGATACCCAGGATAAATACAAAACCCGGGGAATCCTGAAACATCACCAGCCAGTTTACTGCCATCCATTTGGCCGCACCTGTTTCCCAGAGACAAAAACCGATGCTCATGGCGCCGGCAAACAGCAGTATAATATTCCAGGGGATTTCCTCCAGGTCACTTTGATCAAGAATCTTTGTAAGAAAGAATATTACGGTTGAAAGCAAAACAATCGCGGTTTTATGAAAGATCTTTAATTCAGGGATAAAGGACCGCAAAGCCAGGAAAATGATCACCGCAAGGACAACGACGATGGCTAAAATCTCATTCTTGGTAATCTTTCCCAATTGTGCATTGAGTTCTTTTGCTTTCTTACGGAGTCCTGGAATGGTTTTTTTCTCCGGTTTAAAAAAGATCATAAAAAATCCCCACAAGGCAAAGGTCATCAGCCAGCCGGGGATAAACATGTAATATGTGAGTTGAAAAAAGCTTATATCCTGATTCATAATATCATTAAAAAACCCGATGGCCACGGCCCCGCGTGCTGCACCCAAAAGAGTTACGATACTGCCTGCACCGGCCACATAGGCCATGCCGATAAAAAGCCCCTTGCCGAACTTGGTCTGTTTATCACCTTCTCCGTACAGGGCATAGATGGCCATAAGCAAAGGGAATATAGTAGCGGCTACCGCTGTGTGGGCCATGATGTGAGTCAGGGCCGATGTTACCACAAAACAGCCGAGATAGATCATGCTGGTCTTTTCTCCTACAATAGCCAGCATCTTATACGCGAGACGTTTGGTCAGGCCCGTTTTGGTAAAGACCATGCCGATGACTATTGAACCAAAGATAAACATAACCGATGGGTCCATGAAATCCTTAAAAGCTACTTTGGCGGATCTGACCTGAAAGAGGGCCTGCAACACCCCAATCATGAGACTGGTCACACCGATCGGCACGACCTCAAATATCCACCAGGTGCTGGCCAGCAGAAACACGGCCAACGCTCCCTTGCCCGCTTTTGACAAAACAAAATGCTTTCCCGCAGGATCAATGGCGTCCGGCCATTGCGAAGAATAATAGACAATTAGAAACAGGGAAATTCCTATTCCCATAAAAAGCAGACGCTTCCAGTCTAATGCAGGCTTCTCGGGAGAAATCAAAATCTCATCAGGCATCTCCGGGAGGCCAGGCCCTTTAGCAATCGGTTTTTTCTTTTCAACCATTTTATACCTCCCTTACTCTACCA
>JAYEFW010000131.1:5523-15363 GCA_034658795.1 Thermodesulfobacteriota bacterium | reverse complement strand
GTCCATATTGTCCAGCATGATAACGTCGGCACCGGCTTCTAATGCTTGCTTTATGCTGTCCAGATCAGAAACTTCCACCTCTATTTTCACAAGATGGGATAATTTGTCTTTGATGCTTTCTATGGCTTTTTTGATGCCGCCGCAAACAGCAATGTGGTTATCTTTGATCAGGACACCGTCATATAGACCCATGCGGTGATTATGGGCTCCGCCGACCCGGACTGCATATTTTTCCAAACCCCTCAAGCCAGGAGTTGTCTTTCTTGTGTCAACAAGGCGGACATTTTTGTTTGCAATACTGTCCATATATGAGCGAACATGAGTTGCAATGCCTGAAAGGTGCTGCAGGAAATTCAGGGCGGTACGTTCACCCATCAGCAAGACACGAAGTTTGCCTTCAACTTCCAGCACGATTTTGCCTTTTTCGATAAAATCGCCATCCTTGAAATTCGGGCTGAAAGAAACATCAGGGTCAAGTTGTTCAAAAACCTGGCGGGCAACATCAAGGCCTGCGATTACAAGGGGTTCCTTTGCAACAACTTCGCCGATTCCTTTAAGATTTTTATCAATAAGGTTTTCAGTTGTAATATCTCCGGGGCCGATATCTTCTTCAAGGGCGATTTTTATTAGATGATTTATTGAGTGCATTTTCGTAAACTGATTTCAGGGTTACAATTTTCAGTGAAACTCCGTGTCGTTCCGTGGTAAACTTTTACAATCAGGCTTCTTACTTCCTATTTTGATTCAAATTTTTTTATTTTTTCAAGGCTTGCCTGAAGTTTCTGCTGCTTTTCCAGAAGAGCCATATTCTTTTCTTTAACCTTCTCTACCACATCCGCAGGCGCTTTGTTAAGAAAGTTTTCATTGCTCAGTTTATTTGAAACAGCAGAAAGTTCTTTTGTTAGTTTGTTTATTTCCTTTTCAAGGCGGCCGGCCTCTTTTTCAAAATCAATTATGCCTTCAAGTGATACAAAAATCGAAGCTCCATTTACAATAGCGGTTGCAGATGATTTTGGCTTTATCCCGGATTCACTTGCTGAAAATGATTTAAGCCTTGCAAGGTTAATTATGATGTCCTGATATTGCTTTATGGTTTTAATTTTTAATTCATCCTGTGACTGAACCGAGGCTTCAAGGGTTAAAGATGGCGCTATGTTCATCTCTCCCCTTATATTTCTTATGCCGGATATAATTTCTGTGATAACTTCCATTTTCGATTCAGCTTCAGGGTCTTTTTTGGTAATCAGATAATCGGAAGAAGTTGCAGGAAATGCCGCGTTCATTATGGAGCCTTCTGTTCCCGGCAACTTGTGCCAGATTTCTTCTGTAACAAAGGGCATAAAAGGATGAAGAAGAAGAAGTATATCATGCAGAAGTCGCCGGAGAACGCTCAGAGTTGACTGACGCTCGTTTTGCTTTTCTTTTGCATATAAGGTGGGCTTGATTATTTCCAGGTACCAGTCGCAGAACTCGTGCCATACGAATTTGTAAATTGTCCCGGCAGCTTCATTGAACCTGTAATTATCCAGAGCGTCATTAACGTTTTCCGTAACAATGTTCAGCCTGGATAAAATCCACCTGTCGGGAAGCGAAAGTTGATTGTAATCAATGTCGTCACAGCCTTTATTTATATGCATAAGGGAAAAACGGGAGGCATTCCAGAGCTTGTTGACAAAATTGCGGTATCCTTCGACCCTTTTTTCAGACATTTTTATGTCTCGTCCCTGAGCCGCAAAGGCAGCGAGAGTAAAACGGAATGCATCGGTTCCATAATGATCTATAACAGTGAGCGGATCGATTACATTTCCTTTTGACTTGCTCATTTTACTGCCTTCTTCGTCGCGTACCAGTGCATGTATATAAACGTCTTTAAAAGGTACATCTCCCATGAAATGGATACCCATCATCATCATGCGCGCAATCCAGAAAAACAGTATATCAAACCCGGTTATAAGAACCGATGTGGGATAAAAGGTTTTTAAAAGAGGTGTTTCTTCAGGCCAGCCCATTGTGGAAAAGGGCCACAGCGCAGAGCTGAACCATGTGTCAAGGACATCGGATTCCTGAACAAGGTTTTTGCCGCCACATTTCGGGCAGGTTTCCGGTGTATCAACGGCAACGATCACTTCATTGCAGTTTTCGCAGGTCCATACCGGTATCTGGTGACCCCACCAAATTTGTCTTGAAATACACCAGGGCCTGATGTCGTTCATCCAGTTGTAATAATTTTTGGTCCATGATTCAGGGATTATTTTTGTTTTACCATCCTCAACAGCCTTAACAGCTTTTTCAGCAAGAGGTTTAACATTAACAAACCACTGTTTGGATAAATTTGGCTCAACTACTGTTTTGCAGCGGTAACAGTGACCTACCTTATGTTTATGAGGCTCGATTTTTTCGAGAAGACCCTCTTTTTTAAGGGCTTTGAGAACAGCCTTCCTGCATTCGAAACGGTCAAGGCCTTTAAATTGTCCTGCCTCGGATGTCATTAACCCGTCATCGCCTATGACTTTTATGCTTGGAAGATTATGACGTCTTCCTATCTCAAAGTCGTTTGGATCATGGGCAGGAGTAACTTTCAATGCACCAGTACCAAAAGACGTATCAACATATTTTTCCCTGATTATAGGAATAGTTCTGTTCATAAGCGGAAGTATGACTTCGTTATATCCGATATTCCGGTAGCGCTCATCTTCAGGATTGACAGCAATCGCTGTATCTCCGAGCATTGTTTCAGGCCTTGTGGTTGCAACAATAATTACGCAGGAACCATCGGTTGAGGGATATTTTATGTGATAAAGATGGCCGTCATGCTCTTCATGTTCTACTTCAAGATCTGCAAGGGCTGTATGGCAACGCTGACACCAGTTAATAATATAATTGTCGCGGTAGATAAGGCCTTCATTATAAAGCTGAACAAAAACCTTTCGAACCGCGAGTGACAGCCCTTCATCCATGGTAAAGCGTTCGCGGTCCCAGTCGCATGATGCTCCAAGACGTTTAAGCTGGCTTATGATTGCGCTGCCGTATTCCTTGCGCCATTTCCACACAGCCTCGATAAACTTTTCTCTGCCTAGCTGATGACGGTCACGCCCCTCGCCGGCAAGGTTTTTTTCCACAACATTCTGAGTTGCGATACCTGCGTGGTCGGTGCCTGGCATCCATAATACATTGTCGCCATGCATTCTCCTGTACCGGCAAAGAATATCCTGCATTGTAATATTGAGGGCATGGCCCATATGGAGAACGCCTGTTACGTTTGGCGGGGGTATTACTATTGAATATGGTTTTTGAGAGCTTTCATCTTTGGCTGCAAAAAGTTGTTCTTTTTCCCAGAAATTATACCAGCGTTTTTCTACTTCATGTGGTTCATAACCCTTATCAAGAATATTTGAAGTCATGTGTTAATCTTTCTCAAATCAAAAATTTCTAATATATCATTAATTAGTTTGGTTTGCTGATCCCAGATCCCAGATCCCTGACACCTGTTCCCTAAAATTTGAAAAAGGGATTAATAAATAATCCCCGACTTTTTTTCGTTCACATTTTTTAAGGGACTTGGAAATAAAGAATATACCAAGATTGCGCAGGATTTTTGTTCATCTTCAAGGCGCGGCTGAAGGCGCATAGCAAGGCTATATAACGAAAGCCGCAACGCCGAAGATGGGCAAAAAGACAAGCAAGATGGTATATTGTTACTTCCAATTCCCTAAAGGTCTCATTCGAGCAGAAGAGCCTTTAGCCTTTGTATTTCTTTTGTGACTGTTTTTTCTATTACTTCAGTAAGCATGCTGTCGATTTTGTCAGCATACATCTTCTTTATAACTCTTTCTAAAGCTTCGTCAACCTGCTCGGGAGATAATGGGATAGGCTCAGAGGTATCAGAAGCGGTTTCCTTTTCATAGGCGGCCTTCTGCTGCGTGTCTTCTACAACATCTGCAATTAGCTGTCCAAGCTCATCCGATTCTTCCTCAGGCTCAAGGGATATATCCTGTTTTTTATCCTCTGATGTATCTAATTCTAAACCTAAATCTGCAGAATCGACAAATTCATCATCTAAATAATTATCTATTTCTATGTCTTTATTAAGGTCGTCTTCTAATTTAACTATATTGTCTAAAATATCATCATCAAGCTCAGGAACTTTTTTTTCTTCTGAAACACTAATTGTTTCATCTATATAATCAGGGAGTTCAATATCATCGATGTTTTCTGTGTCTGAGACAACATCTGTAAGGTCTATAATATCTTCATCATCCTTCGGGCTTGCTTCATCGTTGAGATTTGTATCATTGTTATCTGTCATATCAACCTCCACATTCAAAGGTCTTATATTTATAAAGTGTAAACGTTTTGCTGAAAATTAAGCAACCCCTTATAATTTTAGGAAATTAGCATATGGCATATGGTGTGTCAAGATATTTACCTGAGACAAAAAAAGATTTGCAGAAGGATATTTTAATTTATAAAAAGTATTATGCGCCGATTTTTTATTGAACAATCGAAGATTACAAGTACGAAAATATTTATAACTGGTTCAGATGCAACACATATTAAAAAGGTTTTGCGCATGAAATCAGGAGACAGGATAGGGCTTTTTGACGGCAGGGGCTTTGAGTATGAGGCAAGGATAGAAAATTTATTAGCGGGAAGTGTCGAAGTATCAATAACAAAACGCTTTTTGTCGGTTTCAGAATCTCCGGTACAGATAATAGTGGCTCAGGCCTTATTAAAAGACAAAAAAATGGATAGCCTTGCAAGGCAGCTCACTGAAATAGGGGTGGCCAGGTTAATTCCTTTTACATCTATTCGATCGGTTCCAAGACCTGACAAAAAAAGGCTTTCAGCGCGCAGAAAACGATGGGAAAAAATTGCAATAGAGGCTCTCAAACAGTGCGGGCGCGGCCATGTTACAGAAATAGGTGAAACAACAACTTTTAATGATGTAATAAAAATAGATGATGAGTGTGAGCTTAAGATTGTCTTTTGGGAAAATGAATCAAAGCCTGTCAGCGATGCAGTTCAACAGGTGCATGATAGGCATTATAGAAAAATTTTGACTGTCCTCGGTCCTGAGGGAGGTTTTTCGGAAAAGGAGATAGAAGATGCAAGAGCCAGTGGATTTGTTACAGCCTCTCTTGGTCCACGAATATTAAGAGCTGAAACAGCAGCAGTTGCTGCATGCACAATACTTCAGTATATTTTTGGCGATATGGGTTTAAAAAAATCTTGACAAAAATCAGGGCTTCTAATAGGACAAGTTCTGTTCTTATTTAGGCCGAGGTAGCTCAGTCGGTAGAGCAGTGGACTGAAAATCCGCGTGTCGGCAGTTCGATTCTGTCCCTCGGCACTCCTTTAGCTAACTTCCTTGGTATAGGGTTAGTCGCAGTTTGGCTAACCCTTTTTTAGTTCAGCCGCATATAAGGTTCAAACCTTTATCTTAATGCACCAATCAAGACACGGCCCCAATCGTTATTGCCTAAATAACCGATAATACTCTTTAAAATTATCAAGATGTTTTTTGTCCTCTATCCAATCCAAAAGTACAATAAGTGTGTTTCCGGCTAATTTTACGTAGCCGGCAAGTTTTGTCACCTTTGTCAGGATCTGTTTTACGTCTCGCGGATCATCATAACATGAACGGAACAGGCTAATTAGATGCTCACGTGAGTGAAAGGCAATCATTTGTATCAGGTCATAAATCTTGTTTATCCTGTTATCCTGTCAGATTCTTTTTTTAAAGGCACAAAAAGAACCCGGCAGGATTTTGTCATTGTTTATTCAGGACTTGTAAAACTGACCTCTGACCCCCGATCCCTGCTTTATGATGGAATATGCACAAGCTCTGATGCAGGGACGAGTTGAACTTTTTTTTGCAGTTCTGGAAGTAATTCGCGTAGAATGTTATATGTAATTATATGTGGATGCGCTATGCCAATCGCTTCACCGTGCTTGTCGGCAATACGTATAAGCAGATTTATTTGTTTTCTGATAAAATCAGGTTCCTGAAAATGATCAATAAATACATCTCGTTGTGCAAAAGGAAGCTGCAAAAGGCGGGCGGATGGTTTGCAGAGACTTTTTGATGTTGTAAGGCTGTCAATGAAAAACAGGTTTCTTTTTTTCAGGATAGAAAATATTTGATAGATTTGAGTTGAGCTGGTGGTCATTTTTGACCCCATGTGGTTGTTGACTCCTTTGATAAAGGGAACGGCATCCAGATTTTTATTGAGCTGTATTATAAGCTCATCAGGAGACATCGAAGTAAAAAGTGTGCCTGGGCCTGGATTGACCGAGGGGTATTCAAGTGGTTCCAGGGGGAGATGAAGCATGATTTCAAAACCTTTTTCATGGGCTTTCCTGGCAATTTTGTCTTGAAATAAGCTGTGAGGCAGTAAAGAGAAAGTGAGGACAGCATCAAGGTTTAAAAATTTTTCTGCTATTTTTTTATCATATCCTATATCATCAATAATAATTGCCACCTTTGGCAATTTTTTCGTTAATATGGGTTTTGGTTTAGTTATTGATTTTTTATAATGTATTTCCTTTTCCGGATAGATTTCGTAAACAGGTGGTTTATGAACTTTCTTTTTGCCGGCCAAAGATTTTACTGAAGGTTCTATGGATTGTATCGACGATCTGCGCAATAGTAGTTGATGTGCAAGGAGTCCGGCTAATACAACCAGAACTATCAGAAATAACAGGCCGCTAACAGATTTTTTAAGTTGTGTCTTTTGAGTTCTGCTCTTTTTGGATGTCTTTTTTTTCTTCCCTGATTTTTTAATCATCTCGTAATAGTTCACCACGGATTTTTACGGAATTACACTGAATTATCAAAATACTCTTCTCAACATTATAACCAGTACCAAGTTCTTCCCGTGCTGATCCCTGACCCCTGAATCCCTGCCCCCTGTTTTCTACATGCTTTTTAAAATTTCATAACCTATAAGGATTTCAAGTGCACGCGTAATCTGATTGTCTGATTGAAGTTCTTCGAGCTTAAGTGGCCCATGTCTTGTTTCAAGAAGATGCATTGAAGGATGCTTTTTTTCATCCTTTTGTTCCTCGGATTTTGTTTCTATTTTATCTTTTTCTACCGGCTCTGCTTCCAGATGATTTTTCAAATCTTTTTCTTTCAGCATCCGCATACCCTCGTCAGCATCTTCATTACTAATAATTTTGTATTTGACTTCAATATCGGGAACAATACCCTGTGCCTGTATGGAACGTCCGTTTGGTGTGTAATATCTGGCTATTGTGTATTTAAGGCCGTAACCATCTCTTAATGTTTCTACTGTCTGGACAGAGCCTTTTCCAAATGATGTAGTACCCAGGATCAAAGCTCTTTTATGGTCCTGAAGCGCTCCAGCTACTATTTCCGATGCACTGGCGCTTCCTCCGTTAATGAGCACTACTATTGGATAATTACGTTTTATTTTGTTTTTATGTGCATTGAAAATTTTTGTATGCGTTTTCAGCCTGCCTTTAATTGAAACGATTTCACCCTTTTGAAGGAACAGGTCTGATACCTCAATAGCCTGATTAAGAAGTCCGCCTGGATTGTTTCGAAGATCAATAACAAGTCCTTTTAAAGAAACATCACCTGATTCAAGTTGTTTTAAAGCCAGATCAAGGTCTTCTGTTGTGTTGTCCTGAAAATTGGTGATTCTTATGTATCCATAGCCTGGTTTTAAAACTATTGATCTTACACTTTCAATTGGAATAATATCCCTGATAAGTTTGAAATCAACAGGTTCCGATAGTCCTTCCCTTACTATAGTTATAACAACTTCAGCTCCTTTGGGCCCTCTCATAATTTTTACAGCTTCCCAGAGCATCATATCCCTGGTTAATTTTCCATCAATTTTAATAATTATGTCTCCGGCTTTAATGCCGGCTTTGCATGCTGGTGTACCTTCGATAGGTGAAATGACGGTAAGGGCTTTCTTTTGCATGGTTATTACTATCCCTATACCTCCGAACTCACCATGGGTGTCGATCTGCAATTCCTCGAAGGCTTCGGGCGGAAGTAATGAAGAATGAGGATCAAGGCTGAAAACCATACCTTGAATAGCTTTTTCGATTAATTCTTTTGTTTCAACCGGGTCAACATAGTTTTTTTCAACCAGCTCAATTACATCTGAAAACAATTTAAGACCCTTGTAGGTTTCATCGCTGTCGGCTGAAAGATTATGGTTAAAGCCGGCTTCGAATGCCAAGAACATAACTGCAATGAATGGCACCAACCATAGTTTAATATATCGTCTTTTCTTTATAGTCATATAGTTACTCCTTACTCCCAAAAATAATTCTAACCTTTTTTCAGCCATTCAAGCGGGTTCATAGGTTTTCCGTGATGACGCAATTCAAAATAAAGCCCGGAACCGACCATTGAACCTGTATCTCCCACTGTGGCGATAACTTCATCTTTTTCTACTTCATCTCCTTTTGTCTTAAAGAGTTCTTCAATATGTGCATAAACAGAGTAATAATTTTCTCCATGAGCTATGATAATCATGTTGCCGTAGCCTTTAAACCAGCTTGAATAAATTATCAGGCCATCACACACGGTATGTATCGGCTCTCCTCTGCCGGCTTTAATATCAATGCCGCTCCTGAAATTTTTTACATTGAATTTTGTATTTTTGTAAGGACCAAAAAATGAAATAATTTTACCTTTGACGGGCATATTAAGCAACCCTTTAAATGAAATAAAGTTTTTTGTTTTTATTTTTTCAACTTGTTTAAACTGCTTAAATTCAATACTTAGAGCTTTTATGGTTTGATCAAGCTCATTTGCACTGTTTTTTAAGGATTCAATGGCAGCTATTCCAAGGGATTTTTTACTTCGAATATCAGCAAGGAGCTTAGAGCGTTTTTCTTTTTCAAGAGATATAATATTAATTTGCTTAACTAGTTCCTGCTCAAAATTGATTTTCCCCTTTTTTTGGCTGTTCATAATGTCCAGCATGTTTTTAAGTTTCGCCTTATTTTCAATTAGTTTTTTCTGCTTGTCCTCGTCATTGGCAAAAATTCTCTCCAAAGCACTTTCACGCTGGAAAATTTCGAACATTGATTCTGCCGAGGCGAGAACGTGTATCTTGCCAAGACAGTAAAGTTTATAAAGAGCAACTAATCGTTTTGATACATGTTCCTCATTAATTTTAATTTTTTCTACTAAGTCAATATATGATTTGGTTGTTTGCTTTGTCTTTTTTTCAATATCAGCTATTTCTTTTTTTATTGCTGAAATACTTTTTCTTGCTTTGCTCAAAGCAAAATCCGCATCATTCAATCTAATTAAAGTATTTTTTTCCTTTATAGTAAATGCCTTAATCTCAGCCTTTTGTTTTTCAATTTTGCGGTTGATAGTTGCCGCTTTTTTTTTAAAATCCTCAATGGTTAAATTTGCTTTTTCATTGGAATTTGAACAATAAGGTTCAGGAGGATAAAAAGCTGTTATGATAACGGCGGCGGTAAGTATTAAGCTTTTAAGAATTGTTTTAGAGAAATATAACATCCTAACCAACCTACAAACATGCTACACAGTATTATTCCGCAGTAAAATTCAGGAGATAGAAATTTTATATTAAGAAGTTCATATTTGAAACCATGCTCAACATTTGAGGATATTAACTTGAAAATGATAAAAAGAGCTACAATACCTATAATTCCTCCAAGTGTTCCCTGTATAATACTTTCGATGTAAAAAGGAACCCTGATAAATTTTTCCGAGGCTCCGACAAGCCTCATTATTTTAATTTCTTCGCGTCTTGTATAGATTACAAGCCGAATAGTATTAGCCACGATAAATACGGCGGCCATAAATAATATGCCGCC
>JAYEFW010000131.1:0-5423 GCA_034658795.1 Thermodesulfobacteriota bacterium | reverse complement strand
ATAAGTTCTTTATCATGGGTTGCAACGATGACAGTGCCCCCATGTGTGTGAAACCCTTTAAGAAGGTTGAGTATGATGTCGGCTGAATCCGAATCCAGGCTTCCTGTGGGCTCGTCGGCTAATATTATCTTGGGGACCCCAACGACAGCTCTTGCAACCGCTACTCTTTGCTGTTCTCCGCCTGACAAGCTGTGAGGAAGGACATTAATTCTTTGCTCTATTCCAACAGTTCGCAAAACACTTCTTACCTTTTTTTCAATAAATTTTCTTTTTTTCCCCGACGCCTCAAGAACAAGAGCAACATTATCGAATACAGTCTTTGTAGATATCAGTTTATAATCCTGAAAAATAATTCCGAATTTTCTTCTTAGGAGGGGGATTCTTTTTTTGGAGATTCTCGACAGATTCATCCCGTCCACCAGAACCTGTCCTTCCGATACCGGTTCTCCAAGGTAAAGAAGTCTTAATAAGGTTGATTTGCCGGCCCCGCTTGGGCCGCTGATAAAAAGAAATTCGTTTTTGGAGACATTAAGGTTAATGTCAATAAGAGCTTTTTTTGAGCCATAATGCTTGTGAACATGAAACATCTGGATTATTGAACTTTTATCTTTACCATCAATCATTCCATAACTTCCATAATGTCTCGTCCCATAGCCTTATGTAGAGATGCCTTTGCAATTTTAAAGTCGTACAACGCCTTATAGTAATTAGTCACAGTTCTTGAAAGAAGCGTCTGAGCATCTATAACATCTGTAGAAGTAGCTATTTGTTCTTTGTAGCGTTCTTTGTTTATCCTGAAGTTTTCTTTTGCCTGCTCGATTGCTTTTTTTGCCGTGGTTATATTTTTTTCAGATTCCAGGGTATTAAGGTATGCTTGTTTTACTTCTATGCGAATATTGTCTAAGATTTCAGTTTTTTGGTATTGTGCCTGAGAAAGGCGGCTCTGTTTTTCTTTAACATCATAGATGGACCTGCCCCACTCCCAGAAATCCCATGATGCGACAGCAGTTATGCTCCAGCCCTCGGGGTCGTATATATAATCGCCTCCGTCAACGTCCCATTCTGTCCCGCGTTTGAAATAGCTGCCTTCAAGGTTTATTGATGGGTAATAATTTTTTTGTGCAAGTTTTATTTCTTTTTCAGCAATTTCGATTTCCAGGTCAGCTATTTTTAATTCAAGACGGTTTTTTTGTGCCGCTTTAAAGCAGTAATCAATATCATGTGCAAAAGTAGTATAACTAAGAACATCTTCAAGTTTGACAGATTCATTTATTGGCCTGCGGAGAAGGATGTTAAAATTTGATTTAGTTATTTCCAAATTATTTTGGGCACTAATAAGTTCCTGCCTGGCGTTGGCCAGCTCGACCTTTGCCTGCAGTAAATCATTTAAAGGCGTCATGCCGACTTCATAAAAGTTTTTTGCAACCTCTTTTTGTGCCGTTATTTGTGTTACTGTATCCTGAGAAATTTTCAGAAACTTCTGTGCTTTTAAAATGGAGAAAAACATTTTTTTTGCTTCAAATATTATTTCCAGTTTTTTAAGCTTTTCATTAATCTTTGCAGCATCAAGACCAAGTTTTGCGATTTTGTACTGGTTCAGTAATGAGAATCCTGTAAAAATTGGCTGAGTGACTTTGGAAATAAGAGTATATTCTTCTTGTGAGCCAGCTACTATAGTGCCCATAGTTGCTTCTTCGTCTATATATTCGTATTGATAGGTTGCATTGAAAGTTGGGAGAAAATTTGTTTTTTGTTTTTTTTCAACGGCAAGGGCTGCATTTGCTTTTTCTTTGCTTATCTTTAGAGAAATATTGGCCTTTAATGCCGTTTCTACGGCATGTTTAAGACTAAAGGTTTCGGCGGGTTTTTCTACAGCATAGGAAAGGGGGGAAACCAGGAAATGTATAAAAATAAATATAGATAAAGACAGAATGTATATTTTCATACGTGATCTGTACAACCATAGTTCATGATGCGCAAGAGATTGGTGCAGGTTGAGTAAAAAATCGTTCAAGGTTTAACTCCTTGTGTTTTTGGATTGACCGCTTTAACTTTTAGTGATAATTAAATTTTTGAGTTCAAGGAGTGCCGGCTTTCCGGTTTTCCTTGCTCTGAGCCTCCACTGATTCCCATTAATAAGCTTCTTCCATTTCGGTGGAGGCTTTTTTTATCTGATTATTACTTTAAAATCAACAATTTCTTTCCAAAGGGGTTTAGTTAATGAAGCAAGAATTGATCAAGATGATTTGCCAAAAGTCTTTTAAATACAGTGATGAACCAGCTTTCAAACTTGTTTCGGGCAAGATGAGCCGCTTATATGTTAATTGCAAACCTGTTATATTAAACCCCAGAGGAATGTTTCTTGTTGGTCATCTCGTATACGAAGCTATAAAGGACTCAGATGTTGATGGAATCGGCGGTCTTACATTCGGCGCTGATCCTATTTCTATTGCAACTGCTTTTACTTCCGGATTAAAAGGAAACCCCATAAATGCTTTTTCAATAAGAAAAACCCGGAAGGACCACGGCATTGTCAGATGGATAGAGGGCGATATAAAGCAGGGAGACCGTGTTGTGATTATAGACGATGTGGCGACAACCGGAGGTTCTACTGTTAAGGCTATCGAAAGAGCGCGTTCAGAAGGAATGGAGGTAGTAAAGGCGGTGATTCTGGTCGATCGTCAGGAGGGCGGCCTGGAAAATATCCGCAAACAAGTTGATGTTGTATCTGCAATTGTTACAAGAGATGAACTTATTAAACAGTGGAATTCAGGTCAGAGTAAATAGATTTTCAGATAATTAGCGGCTGGACGAAAACTCAAAACACCTGAAATTATAGTCAGTTGGATGCTTTTCTCAAATCGAAGATTTTTAGCAGTTAGCTTTTCCCGCCGTTTCTGAAAATCTATAGGTAGCGCATGCATTTTCTGACTCCCATGCTGTAACACGTGCAACTTTAATATCATGGCCGATAATTTTTTTCTTAAGTTCATTTGCTATATAACAGGCAATGTTTTCTGAAGATGGGTTGTCGTTGTGAAAGAAATCAAGTTCGTTAAGAAATGTATGGTCAAGTTTTTCTATAATTTCAGAGAGATAACCCTTAAGTTCCCCGAAATCAATTAATACGCCGGCATTATTCAAGGTTTCTCCTGCAACACTGACCTCAATCTTCCAGTTGTGTCCATGCAAGTTTTCACATTTTTTTGCTACCATCTTAAGTCGGTGGGCAGCGGCAAAATGTGTAATAATTTTTAATTCAAACATATTCACTTTTTTTGTAGTAGTTCACCACGGATTTTCACGGAATTACACTGAATTATCGTAACTATTCAGGTTGTTGCATTTACTCATTGGTTACAATTTTCAATGAAACTCTGTGTCGTTCCGTGGTAAACTTTTACCTTTTTTATCCGGCTATTTTTTAGCGAGCCCTAAGAATATTTTTTAATTTGGTGGTAACTTTGCCTGATTCAAGTTTTTCAAATTCCCTGAGCAGCTTTTCCTGTTTTTTGTTCAGATTCGTGGGGGTTTTAATGACTGCCTGAATGATCTGGTCGCCGCGTCTGCCGGTTCTGAGAGAAGGGATGCCCTCGCCTCGGAAGCGGAATAACTTACCGGACTGCGTACCTTTTGGGATTTCGAGTTTCTTTTCGCTATTTAAGGTGGGTACCATTATTTTGTCGCCAAGAGAAGCCTGCACAAAAGAAAGTTCTACCTGGCATATTATATCTGTATCATCGCGTTGAAATAATTTATGAGGTTGTACATTTATAAAAACGTAAAGATCTCCATGAGGGCCGCCGTATATTCCTGCTTCTCCTTCTCCTGTAAGTCGAAGCCTGGAACCTGAATCAACTCCTCCCGGAATCTTTACTGAAACCTTTTTTTTGTCCTTGATCCTTCCTGTTCCACTGCAATGTAAGCAAGGGTGAGTTAAGGCTTGCCCCCTGCCATGACATTGAGGACAGGTAGTTCTAACTGTAAAGAAACCCTGTGAGCGGGAAATTTGGCCAGTACCCTGACAATAGGAGCAACTTTCCATCTGTGTACCTGGCTCACAAGTACTGCCGTTACAGACAGGGCATAGTTCCATTTTTTCGATATTTATATTTTTTTCCGTTCCAAAAGCTGCTTCCATGAAGCTGAGCGTTAAATCGTAACGAAGATCCGTCCCTCTTTTTGCATTGCTTCTTGAACTCCTTCCGGTACCAAAGCCGAAGACATCCTCAAAAATGTCTCCAAAACTTGAAAAAATGTCTTCAAAACCGCCGAATCCTGAAAAACCAGTTCCTTCAAGTCCCTGGTGGCCATACTGGTTATATAGCTGGCGCTTGTTTGGATCATGCAGAACTTCATAGGCTTCAGCAGCTTCCTTGAATTCTTCTTCAGCCTCTTTGTTGTTGGGATTTCTGTCCGGATGGTATTTTAGGGCGAGTTTTCGATAGCTTGCTTTGATCTCATCTGCTGTAGCATTGCGGTTTATGCCCAGAATTTCATAATAATCACGTTTTGTAATCATTTATATCCTGATAGTTTTATGTTTACGTATGTTGTTATGAGGTTTAAAAATTTAGGTTTTTATCCTGACTATAATGATGTATATATTTAAATCGTTAAGACAGTGCGATTGTTTGTTATTTAAATAGCAATTTTAATCTAATAATGTAATGCAAAAAGCGGGGTTGTCAATGAAGGATATGGAGTTGCCTTTTATACGGGAGATGTTTGAGTCAATAGCGCCCAGGTATGATTTGTTAAATCGCCTCTTAAGTTTAAGCCAGGATATTTACTGGAGAAGGACTATGGTATCAGCGATTGAGGCGCCTGATAATGGAGTGCTGCTTGATGTGGCTTGCGGGACAGGAGACGTCGCAATTGAAATTTTGCGGCAGAAAGGAACAGGGGTTTCAATTTTTGGCGTTGATTTTTCTCCTAATATGCTTATGTCTGCAAAAAATAAAATAAAATCAATACCAGACAGCTCCAACATTTATCTATTAGCAGGGAATGCCTTTAATCTTCCATTCAGAGAAGAAACATTTGATGCTATAACCATTGCATTCGGGATTCGTAACATTTGTGACAAACCATCAGTACTGAAGCTATTTTATGACAGTTTGAAATCAGGCGGGATGTTGCTTGTGCTTGAGTTAGCCACACCCCCCAAGGGGTTTTTATTGTCGTTGTATCTTTTTTATTTCAAGATAATTCTTCCTTTAATAGGCTGGTTTTTATCAAAGAACCTGAAGGCCTACCAGTATCTTCCTTCTTCTGTCGCTAAATTTCCAGACCCAAAAAGTTTTGCTGCAATTATGCGTTCAGCAGGATTCATAAATATTAGATGGAAAAGTTTAACAATGGGAATTGCCAACCTGCATGTGGGTTGTAAAAATGGATAAACCAGGGCTGACTTGCATTAA
>JAYEFW010000130.1:0-3905 GCA_034658795.1 Thermodesulfobacteriota bacterium | reverse complement strand
CAAGTCGCCACAATATCAGGGATTTCTTTGACATCGGCAGAAACGGAGTATGCCATGCAATTTTTCCGGAAAAAGGTTTTGTTCGTCCGGGACATACCGTTATCATGGGTGATTCCCATACCTGTACCCACGGTGCATTTTGCGCATTTGCGGCAGGTGTTGGCACAACCGATCTTGAAGTGGGAATTCTAAAGGGCGTTTGTGCGTTTCATTATCCTTCGACAATTAAAATCAACATAGTCGGTAAAATGCCGGCCGGCGTTTATGCAAAGGATGTAATTCTTTCCATAATCGGAAGGCTCGGCGTAAACGGCGCAACAAATAAAGTTATAGAATTCACAGGGCCTGTTGTGGACACAATGAGCATGGAAGCCAGGATGACTCTATGCAACATGGCAATTGAAGCAGGCGGGACATCCGGCATCTGCTATCCGGACATGACAACCGTTGAATATTTGTGGGAATTTATTAAAGACAAATATCCAACAAAAAAAAAAGCTTTTGAGGAATTTAAGAAGTTTTCTCCTGATCCGGATGCCAAATACCATGATGTGATAGAACATGATATAAGCCGGCTGGAACCTGTGGTTACTTTCGGATTTAAACCCGACCAGGTAAAACCTGTAAAGGAGATGGAAAAAACAAAGGTAGATCAGGTTTACATAGGGTCATGCACAAACGGAAGAATTGAAGATCTAAGAATTGCCGCCCAGGTGCTGAAAGGCAATAAGATAAGCGACTCTGTCCGGGGCATTATATCTCCTGCAACTCCAAAAGTTTTCAGGCAGGCAATGGATGAAGGTATCCTGAAAATATTCATGGATGCAGGCTTTTGTGTGACAAACCCGACTTGTGGTGCATGTCTCGGCATGAGCAACGGTGTACTTGCGGAAGGAGAAGTATGCGGGTCAACAACAAATCGTAATTTCAACGGCCGGATGGGCAAAGGAGCAATGGTGCACCTTATGAGTCCCGCTACGGCGGCCGCAAGCGCTATCTCGGGGCATATTACAAATTCAAATTTATACCTAAGTTGAGCGATTTTTTGCGAAGATATGTGTTGAGATCTTGATGCATAAGGATTTGCAAAAACCGCAGGCATACCCGTGGATATGTCGAGGATTTTTGCGAAGCCTTTATGCGCAAGAGATCGGCGCAGATCAAGTAAAAAATCGCTCAATTTAGGTTATATAGGGCTGGGAAAGAATTATGAAAAATTTCAGCGGCAAAATGCTGTTCCTCGACAGATCAGATATCAATACAGATGAAATAATTCCTGCAAAATACCTTACGGAAATTTCCAAGGAAGCGCTTAAACCCCATCTTTTAGAAGATCTACAACTGAATGGATTTGCTCAGGCAAAGGATATTAAAGGAAAAAGCGTAATCATAACCAGGGCTAATTTCGGGTGCGGCTCCTCCAGAGAGCATGCCCCCTGGGCACTTGAAGTGAACGGCATTAACATGGTGATAGCAGAAAGTTTTGCAAGGATATTCAGGCAGAATATGTTCAACTGCGGGATGATGGCAGTGGAACTGCCCGGCCAGACTATAAATCACATTTTCCAGGTTTTTTCAGGCAAAGAGACATTCATTGAAACTGATCTTGAAAAAAATGTATTTATTCTAAAAGCCGACGGGCTTGAAGAAGAAGCAGGCTTTTCAATCTCCGACTTTGACCGATCCCTTGTTGCCTCCGGAGGTTGGGTGGAATACGCTGATTCTAAATATTAACACGGTTTTGCCTTCCACCTGATCAGCGTCGGCACTCTGAAATAAAACAAGCATTTCACGGCTTACCGATCTGCCTGCAAATATCCACTCTGTCAACACTTCAGCCATGACATTACTGTTACCACCGCATGACTCGGGGTCAGCGTGGGTCGATGAAAAAAAGTTATGGTCAAAGGATGTGAAAAAGAATCTATAAAAATTGAGTGAATTGATAAAATATAAGGAGCCTATTACATTGCTCCGCAAATTAATCAAAGGAGGTGGTAATAATGCAAAAGCAATTTTCCATATCTGAAGCAAAAAACAGACTTCCAACTATTATCTATAATGTCGAAAAAGGGCCATATGTTGAATTGACCAGACGAGCAAAACCGGTTGCAGTATTATTGTCGATTCAAGAATATGAACGGCTAAGCCGCAAATATACGGGGTTTTGGAATGCCCTTTCGGAATTTCGGCGAAAGATTGAGGATGAAAGGATTGAGATTTCTGATAGTGATTTCAAAGGGCTTCGAGATCTATCTGCCGGAAGAGAAGTCGAGTTGAGGTGATGAAATATCTAATTGATACAAACGTACTTTCAGAGGCCGCGAAAACAGCCCCGGATAAATCGGTCATGAAGATGCTTGAAAGGTGCCAGCACGAAATGGTCACTGCTGCGCCGGTTTGGCATGAGCTTCAATTTGATTGTCAGCGCCTTCCGCGGTCCCGTAAACGTGAAATTATTGCTTCATTCCTTAACGACATCGTCAAACGCACGATGCTTATTCTTCCTTATGACGACAGGGCAGCAGAGTGGCATGCAAGAGAACGTGCCAGATTATCGTCAAAAGGCTTAGGAACGGGGACGAGTTGAAGAATTGTTGGACTTAAAACCTGAGCAGGTATTGGCCGTCGGGAAATATAAAAAGACGGTTGCGGCTCGCAGTTTGCTCTGTTTCTAAGCAACAAGTGAGTTGGGAATAAGTCAAAGCGAATTAGGGCAAAAGCTGAAGATTTCGCAACCCGCAGTCAGTTTATCGGTTAAACGCTTAATGGCAATTGGTTATACGCAGCAATTACTCGTTAAAAGCTTAACAGTAACTTATAAACTAATGTACGTCCCGAACGTCAGCCTCACCCCGGTGAATGCCCGAACGGTGCCACCTGCCGAATGGCAGGGGTAAATGAGAGTGGCAAGTAGTAGGTATTTCTAATGTGCTAATTGAGGTACATTGCGTAGTATTATCCAAAAGCCCGACAGGACAGATCCTTCTTAAGTAGTAACGTTCTTGAGAGAGACAACATGGAATGTGAGGACAAGTATGAACTTGAATACACAGGAAGTTCCTGCCATTTATGCGGATAACCGTGTCGAGTTTGGTTAGAAGCAAATTGGTGAGAGAACAAGTTGTTTCAATCACTTGGGCTTATGTTCCCCTGGATCTGATTCTGCCTGATCAGCCGAATCGCGCAGTACGGACCCGTATGCTGCGTGGTGTGGGAGGGGCGCTTAGTGATGGGCGTCCCTTATGTTGTGTGTTTTTCTATCTTATTGAAATTACATAATTATATCGTCATCCTGGCTTTTTGAAGATATGTGACATATATTCAGGTAGTTATCCACTTTTCAGCCATTTTTATAATTTCACTGACAACATAATAAATTTCAGGTATGCGCACTTCTCATCAGCCGGCCCGGACTTGTTTTTCCCCTTAAAGACTATCAAGCCAGTCGTTCTGCTACCCGTGAACGTCTTAATCTTTTTACCACCAATTATGACCGCTTGATTGAATTCGGTGCTGAACTGGCAGGTGTACGCCTGATGGATCGTTTTGTCGGCAGTCTCAATCTTGTTTTCCGCGCCTCACGCCTTGAAGTGGACATGCATTATAACCCGCCCGGCATTCGAGGTGAACCGCGTTATCTGGAGGGGGTGGTTCACTATACAAAATTGCATGGCTCACTGGACTGGATCAATCAGGATAATACCATTCGCCGCTTTGCTCTGCCTTTTGGGGCGGATAAACCTGTTGACCAATTTTTCCCCAAAATGCCATCTGACTGCCGGCCTAATGCCACGCTGGTATTATACGGTTATGGTTTTGGTGATGATCATATTAACCGGATTATTCGGGATATGTTGACTATTCCGTCCACTCATCTTGTTATGATTATTTTTTCAGACGAA
>JAYEFW010000129.1:0-15396 GCA_034658795.1 Thermodesulfobacteriota bacterium | reverse complement strand
TATGCTGGAATCCATATATAAAGAAACAAAAGAAAATATGGGCAAATCAATTGCCGCCCTTAAAAAGGATTTAAATAAAGTCAGGACTGGCCGTGCTTCTCTTTCTTTACTTGATGGAATATTTGTTAATTATTACGGCACCCGGACTCCAATTAACCAGATGGCCTCGCTCTCAGTTCCTGAAAGTCGCCTTATTATAATACAGCCCTGGGATGTTAGCGTAATAAAGGAGATTGAAAAGGCAATATTTAAATCCGATCTGGGTCTCACTCCTTCAAACGATGGTAAGATTATTCGCATATCCATTCCAGCGCTTACCGAAGAAAGACGTAAGGAACTTGTAAAAATAGTACGAAAAATTTGTGAAGACTATAAGGTGGCTGTACGCAATATCAGACGCGATTCAAACGAACTGATCAAAGGTTTAAAAACCGATGGCGATATTTCGGAAGATGACGCTTTCAAAGCACATGACCAGATCCAGAAGATAACGGATGAACAAATCAAGCTTATAAATGACGACATCTTTAAAGAAAAAGAGAAAGAGATCATTGAATTCTAGCGAGTCTCCCTCTGATATTGATCCAGCGAGTCTCCCCTGTCATGTTGCAATCATTATGGATGGTAATGGGCGTTGGGCAAAAAAACGTATTTTAAATCGAATTGAAGGACATAAAAAGGGCGCTGAAGTTGTTCGAGCTATTGTCAGAACCTGTCGTGAGACAGGTATTTCCATCCTGACTTTATATGCTTTTTCCACTGAAAACTGGCAGAGACCAAAAACCGAAGTCATCGCTCTCATGAGCCTTCTGAAAAATTTCCTTAAGTTAGAGCAGAAAGAGATGCTGGATAATAATATCCATCTCAATGCCATTGGACAGATAGAGAAGCTGCCGGAAGATGTTCAGCAGGTTCTGCACAAGACAATGGCTCTAACAAAAAAAAATAACGGTTTGATGCTTAATCTTGCATTGAGTTATGGAGGTCGTGCCGAGATAGTCAGGATGGTCAGGGAAATAGCGATAAAAACAAAAAAAGGCGAAATTGATCCTGACTTAATAACATCTGAACTTGTATCTGATTTTCTTTACACAAAAGGAATTCCCGATCCTGATCTGCTTATAAGGACCAGCGGTGAAATGCGCATAAGCAATTTTCTTCTGTGGCAAATTGCGTACACTGAAATTTTTGTTACAGAAACCTTATGGCCCGACTTTAGCAAACAGGAATTTTTGCAGATTCTAAAACACTATCAGCACCGTGAACGCAGATTCGGAAAAGTTTAAAACACAATAAATAATTTAGGGATTAAAATCAACAGAATACCTTCAATTCCTAAATTTTCCAATTCCTAAATTCGTAATTAAGCGATATGCATTTAAAACGTTGGATTACAGGCATTATATCCACCCCTTTTCTTTTTTTGATTATTTACAAAGGGGGGGCATTATTCGCTGTTTCACTAAGCATAATATGCGTTTTAGCTCTGCTCGAATATTTTCGTATTGTTTTTAATACAAAAGGTAAAGCCATATCGGGCATTATCTTGCTTCTATCAATATTTGTTGGACCCGTCATTATGTGGGCGGCTTATAAAAACTCATTGGGTTTTATTATAAGCATAGTTGCTTTTAATCTAATTATTTCCAGCCTCATCGTTCTTGCACAGTTTAAATCCGATCCTTTCATACTTGAGAATTTTACAAAGCAGATTCTGGGGATTATTTATATTCCCATATTACTTTCCTTTCTCGTTATGATCCGTAACGGAGCGGACGGAATGCTCTGGATATTTTTCCTTTTATTTGTTGTTTTTGCCGGTGATATCGGTGCATTTTATATTGGTTCTTATTTTGGCAGGCACAAGCTCTGTCCTTCAGTAAGCCCCAAAAAAACAATAGAGGGTTCAATCGGGGGGCTTTTTTCAAATTTGGCCGTCGGATTATTTTTTAAGTGTTCTTTTCTTTCTAACTTATCATTGGGAGCAAGCATCCTTTTATTCCTCTTTATTGGTATCGCGGGTCAGGTGGGCGATCTGTTTGAATCAGCACTAAAGCGTTCCGCTGATATTAAGGATTCCGGTTCATTACTGCCGGGACACGGCGGCATACTGGATCGTATAGATGCCCTTCTGTTTGCCGCTCCTGTTGCATATTTTTTTAAAGAATTTATGTAAGCGTTCACAGGCACTGCATATGCACGTTTTCAGGGCAACCAACATAGCCAAACTATAGTTGATTGTCCTGAAAACGCACATCTACAGCACCTGTAAAAGCTTAAATGCTGGAAAATAGCTTTATATGCTACTGGTTTTCCAGTGAATGGTTACGAATTTATATTTTGTTAATTATATATGAAAAAACTTTCAATACTCGGATCTACCGGATCCATAGGACGTAATACTCTCAAGATTGTAGAAATGTTTCGTGACCGGTTTGAAGTCAAAGCTCTTGCTGCGGCCAATAATGTTGAATTATTAGCCAGACAGATTGAAACATTTCATCCTGAGATAGCGGTGGTTTTTGATGAAAACAGAGCTTTAGAATTGAAGAATATACTTCCGGCAGGGACTGGCGTCGAAATATTGTATGGAAAAGATGGCTACAGGGCGGCAGCTACTTATGATTCTGTCGAAATGGTTGTAACCGCAATGGTAGGAGCTGCAGGATTGATGCCTACCCTGGCTGCAATTGAAGCTGGAAAGAACATTGCACTGGCCAACAAAGAAACCCTTGTAATGGCTGGTGAAATTGTTGTAAAAAAAGCAGCGGAAAAAGGTATAAGCATACTTCCCATAGATAGCGAACATAGTGCTGTATTCCAATGTATTGCCGGCCACCGCAAAGAGGATATGGATAAGATACTGCTGACGGCTTCAGGCGGTCCATTCTTGAACAAGCCGGCGAATGAATTTGTCTCGATAAAACCAGAGGAGGCTTTAAATCATCCTACATGGCAGATGGGCAAAAAAATCAGCATAGATTCAGCTACTCTTATGAACAAGGGGCTTGAGGTAATTGAGGCAAAACATCTTTTCGGAGTATCGCATGATATGATTAAGGTTGTGATTCATCCTCAAAGCGTGATTCACTCAATGGTTGCATATAGAGATGGGGCGGTTATTGCTCAATTAGGCATACCGGATATGAAGGGAGCCATAGCATATGCGATATCTTATCCGGAACGTCTTGCGCTTAAGCAACCGATTCCGGATTTTGTAAATATTGGAACGTTTACCTTTCAGCGGCCTGACTTAACAAAGTTTCCATGTCTTGCACTGGCTTTTAAAGCCTGTGGAATAGGTGGAACAATGCCTGCGGTTTTAAATGCATCAAATGAAGTGGCAGTGAAGGCCTTTCTGGATAAACGCATTGCATTTACCAATATTCCGGAATTAATAAAAAATACAATTGAGAAACATTCATCTGTCAAAGATCCAGCATTATCTGATATCCTTGAAGCTGATAAGTGGGGTAGAGAAACAGTTGAAGATCTGATAAGCTAACCAAAATGCGTAACGGTTAACGGTTAATCAAAACATAAAACCGTTAACTGTAAACCGTGAACCGTGAACCGTGAACCATTATGAGTACAAGTATATTTGCATTTATAATAGTATTAGGAATACTTATATCATTTCATGAACTCGGCCATTTCCTTGTTGCCAGGTTGTTCGGAGTAGGGGTAGAAAAATTTTCCATAGGATTCGGCCCCAAGATATTCGGCAAAAAAATAGGCAATACCGATTATTGCGTTTCGGCAATCCCCCTTGGCGGTTTTGTAAAAATGGTAGGCGAGGATCCAAATGCTGATGTCAGCCCTGATGATATATCTGTTTCTTTTACCCACAAGCATATCTTAAAACGAATTTTAATTGTTGCTGCCGGCCCTTTCTTTAATCTTTTCCTCGCAATGATAATTTTCTTTGGAATGTTCCAGATTCATGGAACTTTCATTTTAGAGCCTTCCATAGGAGAGGTTAAAGAGAATAGCCCGGCTTCTACAGGAGGGCTGAAAACAGGCGATAGAGTAATAGCTATTAATAAAATTCCCATTGAGAGATGGGAGGACTTGGCGAAAATTATTTCTGAAAGCAATGGAGAGGAACTTGTATTACATATTCAGAGAAACGAATCTGTAATTGTCGCAAATGTTAAGCCTGAAGTGATAACTTCCAAAAATATTTTTGGCGAGGATTTTCAGCGTTATGTTATTGGTATTACATCTTCTGGAGATGGTTTTTCAAAAAAAATGAATTTTTTCCAAGCCTTTTCAGAGAGCATAATACAGACCTATAACATTTCAAAGTTAACCATAGTTAGTATTGTAAAGCTGATTCAGGGTGCCATCTCGACAAAAACTCTGGGCGGTCCGCTTATGATCGCACAGATGGCGGGACAACAGGCCAAAGAGGGAATATCAAACCTGTTGTTTTTTATAGCACTGCTTAGTATTAATCTTGCCATAATTAATTTTCTGCCTATACCTGTTCTGGATGGAGGTCATCTGGTTTTCTTTTTTATTGAGGCGGCAACAGGACGTCCTGTAAATGTTAGATTTCGTGAAATTGCCCAGCAGGCAGGTATCTTTTTGTTAATTATGCTCATGATTTATGTGTTTTATAATGATATAACTCGAATGTTTTTTAGTTAAAAGATAGCCGTTCACGGCTTGAAACTTGAAATTGGAAAGTAGAAATTAGGAAGAACAGTACAAAAGCATGAAGGCCAAATTTCCAATTTCTATTTTCTAATTTCAATGTTCCGTGAACGCTTACCAATATTAAATATTAGATATTATGCCTAATAGACTGGAAATAACATTAAAATCCGATTTGTTTGATGCCGAGGGCGAAGGTATTCGACAGAAGGCAACACATTACTTTGGAATCGATATTTCAAGTGTAAGGACAGTTCATGTAATTACTATTGATGCCAACCTGTCGGATGATCAATTGAAGAAAATACAGACAGAGGTTTTTACAAATCCTGTAACGCAAATTTCTTCTTTTGAGCCTTTGCCTGTTGAATTTGACTGGACTATCTGGGTCGGCTACAGGCCTGGAGTTAAGGACAACCCGGGCAGCACTGCGGTTGAAGCAGTGGAAGATATTCTGGGAGTAAACTTCGGCCATGAAGAGTCCGTATATACGTCAAAACGTTTTTGCCTTAAAGGCAAGGGTCTTACTGCCGATGACACGGATAAAATTGCCGGTGAGCTTCTGGCAAATGATATCATCCAGCAATGGAAGATTTTTTCAAAAGATGATTGGGATCCTGAGACAGGGATCGGCATTATAATTCCAAAAGTCAAGCTTAACCACATACCTACAGTTACTACAATTCCGATAGACAGCGATTCAACGCTAAAGCAAATCAGTGATGAACGTAATCTGGCTTTGAATCCAAATGATATACCAATTATAAGGAAATATTTTTTAGAAGAAAATGTTCAGGTAGCGCGTGCAAAAGTCGGGCTCTCAGACCCTACAGATATTGAACTTGAATATATTTCTCAGGCCAGAAGCGACCATTGCAATCATAATACTTTCCGAGGGCTGTTCCGTTACCATGATCTTGCAGCAGATAATTTAGAACTTGTGGATAATCTTTTTAAAACCTGCATTGAAACTCCTACCTTGACATTAAAGGAAAGAAAATCCTGGGTTGTATCTGTTTTGTGGGATAATGCCGGGGTGGGGCGTTTTGACCAGGATCATCATTATGTTATTACCGGAGAAACGCATAATTCTCCGTCCAATATGGAAGCATATGGCGGGGCTATAACCGGCATAGTAGGAATATACCGTGACCCCATGGGTACCGGCAAGGGGTCAAAGCTGATTATGGGCAGCTACGGCTATTGTGTGGGGCACAGGGATTATAAGGGAAATCTCAAACCCCGCCTGCACCCGAGACGGCTTTTAGATGGCGTTATAGAAGGAGTAAGAGACGGCGGCAACAAAAGCGGGATACCAACACCCTTTGGTCAGGTTTTTTTCCATCATGGCTACATGGGAAAATGCCTGGTTTTTGTAACAGCACTTGGTATCATGCCTGCTATGGTAAAAGATGAACCATCGGAGCAGAAAGATATTTCTCCCGGCGATCTGGTTATCATGTGCGGCGGAAGGGTCGGCAAAGATGGAATTCATGGTGTGACCGCTGCATCAGAAACTTTTTCCGAGCATACTCCTGCCGGCCATGTCCAGATCGGCGACCCTTACACCCAGAAAAAAATGCATGATTTCCTCTTAGAGGTACGTGATGAAGGGCTTATAGCATTTATTACCGATAACGGCGGTGGAGGGCTTTCATCATCAGTAGGTGAATCAGCAATGTTCTCAAATGGATGTGATATCCAGCTTGAAAAAGTTCCTTTAAAATATGAAGGCCTTGATCAGTGGGAGATATGGATTTCAGAATCCCAGGAACGCATGACCGTGGCTGTAAGGCCGGAAGATCTAAAACGCTTTCTTGAACTTTCAAAAAAACATGCTGTAGAAAGCACGGTTATAGGAATTTTTACCGATACCGGCAAGCTTCATATTTCTTACAATAATAAAACCTGTGCATATATTGATCTGGATCTGCTTTCTTCTGGTTTCCCTCAGTGGAAGTTTGATGCGCACTGGCAGCCTCCTGATAAACGAGGACTGTTTGAGCCGGTTTTAAGGGAGCCGGTTGATTACGAAATTTTACTGAAAGATATTCTTGCGCGTCCCAATATATGCTCCAAAGAATGGATTACCAGGCAGTATGACCATGAAGTCCAGGGCACAAGCGTAATAAAACCTCTGGTCGGCACCGGTCGAGACGTTAACAGTGATGCAGTTGTTTTAAGGCCGGTGCTTGATTCTAACAAAGGTCTTGCTTTTTCCCAGTCTCTGCTGCCCACTTATTCACTTATTGACGCCTATCATATGACAAGCTGTACCATAGACGAAGCCGTGCGCAGGCTTATAGCTGTTGGGGCAAATTTTGAATATATAGGCGGCGTGGATAATTTCTGCTGGCCGAATATTCAATATGATTCGGAAAATAATCCTGACGGTAAATTCAAGGCCGCGCAACTGGTCCGTTCATGCCGTGCTCTTCGGGATATTTGCCTGGCATATGAAATTCCACTTCTTTCAGGCAAAGACAGTATGTATGTTGATGGTTATCTTCCGGGCCGTTATGGTGAGACACATAAAGTCTCCGCACTTGAGACCCTCCAGTTTTCAGCAACATCCGTCATAGATGATATAACTAAATGCATTACAATGGACAGTAAGATGCCCGATGATCTGATTTATGTCCTTGGAACTACCGGAAACGAGTTGGGGGGGTCTGAGTATTACGAGCATTTTGGATATACCGGCCTTAATGTTCCCAGGGTCAAGCCTGATCAGTTTGCGCCTGTTTACAAGTCTCTTGGCTATGCCGTTGGCAGAGAAATTGTGGCGTCCGCACATGGTATATACCGCGGCGGAATGGGCGTTCATCTTGCTTTGACCGCAATGGGCGGCAACCTTGGGATGGAAGTTGATCTTGCAAATGTGCCAGTGGATAATATTGATCGTAATGACAAAATATTATTTTCCGAATCTGCCGGACGATTTATTGTAAGCATTGACCCTCAGCATAAGAAAATTTTTGAAACTATTTTCAAAGACCTTCCATGTGCCTGCATAGGAAAAATAACTGAAAAACCGGATTTTGTTGTAAAGGGTATTGATAGCAAGGTTATTATTTCAGTTTCTGTTGACAGTCTTAAGACCGCATGGAAAGAACCTTTTAAAGACCTGTGTTGAAAGGGAACGGTTTAGGGATAATGCTGACCAGAGAAAAAGTTACAGAGATACTAAGAAAGAAATACCCGTACCTTATTTCCAAATACGGAATCAGAAGAATAGGTCTTTTTGGTTCTTATGCAAAAGAAGAACAGACAGAGGATAGTGATATAGACATTGTAGCAGAGTTTGAAAAACCGATAGGACTGAAGTTTATAGAGTTTACAGAATATCTTGAAAAAATATTAGGCAAAAAAACCGATGTTCTGACTCCTGAAGGTATAAAAAGTATAAGAGTTCAAAAAATTGTTGAATCTATTGAAAAAAATATAATTTATGTCTGAAAGAAAAGATAAGGATTTTCTTAGTCATATCAATGAAGCTGTAAAAAGAACAGTTTTATATGTAGAAAAGATGACTTACGAACAGTTTCTTGAAGACATAAAAACTCAGGACGCTGTTATTCGTAACATCGAAATTATTAGTGAAGCAACAAAAAATATTTCCGAAGAGCTAAGGAACAGATACCCTGAAATACCTTGGAAAAATATGGGAGGCATGAGGGATAAACTGATACATCACTATTTCGGAGTCAACCTTAGCATTGTATGGGAAGCTGCGAAAAAAGAGTTTCCTGAAATTATTAAACAAATTGAAACTATTTTTGTTTGATAAGTGCTAAAGCGGAGAAGATAATATGAGCAAAGTAAATACACTTGTACTTGCCGGATACGGCTTAAATTGTGATCATGAAACAGCCTATGCCTTTGAACTGGCTGGCGCAAAAGCTGTCCGGGTTCATATAAATTCGCTTATTAATGGAGATGTAAAGCTTGAAGATTTTCAAATCATGGTTTTTGTCGGAGGGTTCAGTTGGGGAGATGATCATGGAGCAGGCGTTATTCAGGCTGTACGCCTTAAAACAAATCTTGGAGAAAAGCTGAAAGAATTTATTGATAATGGCAACCTTGTACTTGGGATATGCAATGGATTTCAGACTCTTGTGAACCTCGGGCTTTTACCTGGTTTTAATCATGATTACAGTAAGCGGTCGGTGGCAGTTACATTTAACGATTGCGGAAATTTCAGGGATGACTGGGTAAACCTGACAGTAAATTCCGCATCACCCTGTATATTTACAAAAGGCATGTACTGCCTGGAACTCCCCATCAGACACGGGGAAGGAAAATTCTATTCAGATGAGTCCACCATAGAGCGTCTTGTAAACACTAACCAGGTTGTAGTTCAGTATTCCATGCCGGACGGAGAACTTGCAAACAGCGCTTTCCCATACAATCCAAATGGATCAGCGCTTGACATAGCAGGAATATGTGACCCAACCGGCAGAATTTTCGGCCTTATGCCCCATCCTGAAGCCTACAATCATCCAACCAACCATCCAAACTGGACCCGTCAAAAAGAAGAGCTTAAACGCCAGGGCAAGGTATTTGACATGGGTCAAACGATAGGATTGCAAATTTTTCAAAATGCCGTGGACTTTATCCAAAATAGCTAAGGAACGTGGACGAATTAACTTCTGCAAGTAGGCGCATAGATTTGGGTCAGAAGCTGTGATGCATAGTTGCGGAGGTTAATTCGTCCACGTTCCGGCTACCAACCTAAGGCGGGACAGCCTGTAAATTCAGTTAGTTATCAATTCATTAGATTTCGCTTGATTGTGGAATTGCCATAGAGCCAAAATGGCGGAAAGTGTCCCGCTTTAAGTTGGTAGCCCACGTTCCTAAGGTTTATGATCGATCTTCTTATAATTCAGGATGAGTGCCATGGACAAACTTGTTTGTCCATGCAAGTTATTTTTTAGTTTTAAAATTTCTGAAGATACAATTTATCTCAAAAGTTAAAAGTTTGAATTCCATGATAAAATATATTTATCAATAATTGAGTTTTAATTTATTGTTAATTGTTTCAAATTAATATATAATAATATAGATTTGATCTGTTAATTATCAGCGATTTTTATTGAAAATAACGAAATGGCATAGAATTTGCTTAACTTATTCATAAACAGTAAAAGTAAAGGATATCAGCAATTCTAATTATGGATTTTAACAATATTTCTCAATCATTTCAAATAGTTGATAGTATGACAATTTTTGTAAGCTTTAACTACGTTTCAAAAAACATAGAAAATTCGCAAAAATAAGAGAAAAACCGACTTGTCCAAATTTAATTAGAACTCATAACATTAGGGAATTTCATTGAATATTCCATAATGAGAATTGCTGAAAGGATATGTTGCGCACTGACACAAATTGAGCTTATTTGACAGAAACGCAAATTATAACCGTGTCAAGGATACTTTATGTCACTTCACAATAAGCAATCCGGCTTCACCTTAATTGAAATGATGATTATCATTGCTATTATGGCAATTTTTGCCGGCATTGCGATTCCAAACTATCTCGTCTGGCTGCCGAAACATCGGTTAAACGGAGCAGCCAGGCAGGTAATGGGGGATTTGATGTGGGCAAGGATGCAGGCGGTTAGTCAGAACAACGAGTTCAGGGTATTCTTTGACCTCTCTATTAATGATCATAAGTATACGATACTGGACGATGATGATAATGATGGTAATATCGACGGCGATGAATGGACTCAAACAAAAGATATTCAAAGTGAATATTCCGATGTTACCTTTAGCGCGAGCGCTAATCCGATTTTCTATCCCAGAGGAATTGCTTACGGGTCAACTATAACTCTAACCAGTTCGGCTGATTCAAACTTAAAAAAATACGTAAAAGTCGCTCCTACCGGGCGGGTAAAGATAGATAAATGATACACTATAATTATGATAACCAAAGGCATGAAGTAGCGCCTCGACTACGCAGTAGCAATGGTTTTACCTTAATAGAAGTTCTGGTTGCCATGGTTATTCTGTCAGTAGGACTACTTGGGACAGCAGCTCTGATAACAGGAATAATTAACGGCAACAAGGTAAGCAACAGGATTACTACGGCCACGGTTCTGGGGCAGGATAAAATGGAAGAAATCAAAGGGGCCGGATACGCTGGTGCTGTGACAGAGACAAGGACTTTTCTCCCATCTCCTGATGATAACTATGAAAGGCAAGTAACTGTCGTTAACGGCAGTCCGGCTGCTAACATGAAGACAGTAACAGTGACTGTTTACTGGGAATCAAACAAATCAGTTAGTTTGCAGACAATTCTTTCCAGGTAAAGCTAATGAATTATTATGACAGAAATAATGATACCGGGTTTACCCTGGTGGAACTGCTGATTGCCATGACAATAGGCCTGATTATCCTGACGGCATTGTCAAGCACTTTCCTTATGCAGCGCAAAATCTATGACATTCAGGAACAGATTGCCGAAATGGTACAGAACGCAAGAGCTGCTATGGATATGATGACAAGAGAAATCAGGATGGCTGGGTATGATCCCACAGACGCTGGTTTTGACGGCATTACGTATGATGCACACCAATTACAGATACAGGCAAATATAAATGGTGATGAGGATATTATAAATGCTGATGGAAGTTATGATGAAAATGAAAATATAACATATACATATTATGATAAGAATTCTGTGTATCCTTATCAAATCAAGAGAAAAACCGGTAGTGGGGATTTTGTGTCATTTGCCTTAAACATTCAATCATTTACTTTTGTTTACCTGAAAGCTGATGGTGTGACGGAAATAACTACATCTGCCGAAAATGACGATATCCGACAGATAAAGATCACAATAACCGCGAGAACTGCCAAGCCTGACCCTGATTATAGCGCAAATGGCGGATACAGAACATATACTTTAACTTCTTATATAACGCCAAGGAATCTTGCTTTTTAACAGGATATCGATTTAGCATTAAAGATAAGGAGGCCGATATGCCGGCTATAAGAATGATATACAATAATGAAAAAGGATTTGTACTTCCTGTGGGCCTTATGTTTTTGGCTATTATAGCGATTCTGGGAACCACTGCTGTTATAATTACAACAACAGACCTTAAAATTGGCAGCAATTACAGGACCAGCGAGCAGGCATTCTATGCGGCGGAAGCAGGGATAGAGGAAGCAAGGGCGCGGCTTAGGGGTTCATCCACGGCTTATGCGGGAGACTCTGCATCTCCTCTTAACCCGTTCTGGTCTGTCTACTTGTCATCAGGCTCGTGGACGCCATCATCCGACGATCCGGATTTTAACAGTAGTTATGCAAACACCTCGGTAAGTAGCCTTCAAACGGATATCTCCTATCTCGTCAAAATCAGGCACAAGAGAGAGTATGATGCTGAACAGGCTGGACACACAACCTCGTTGCCGCATTACTATGATGGTGACGGAAATACAGGAACCAATCCTGTTTCTGCTCCGGGAAGCATCATTTATTATGGTTATGGAGACCCCTCTCAGCCCACAACTATGGTCCAGTTTACAACATCCGGAGCAACAGAGCACAAACCGGTTGAGATTATAACAGCTTATGGGCAAAGCAGTAACAGCCTTAAAATAATAGAGGTTGAGGTGGAACAAAACCCCGGGCCTCCAATAAATTCCGCCATGTATGCAAAGGATGATATTACAATAAACGGCGTAGCTGCAAATGTTAACGGAAATGACAACTGTGGCATAGCTCCCGCCAAGCCCCCTGTTTATACACTATTTCCGTTTAATACAATTCCGGCAACAGACCCTTCTATATATTCAGGAAATCCTGCTTATCCGATAAATGGATCGGATGACATTAACATTGCAGGCTATGTCAACAGCTTAAAGGCTTCAGCCACCGAGATAATAACGGCAGACCAGATTGGGGGGGCTCTTGTAACTTACGGAGATGCCGGTAATTTTGTTACCTGTTACTGCGATGCTACAAGTCTTGATCCACTTCCAGGTCTGGATATGCAAAAGGTGATCGGCCACGGAATCCTTCTGGTAGAAGGGGATTTAACGATGTCAGGAGGATTTAACTGGAACGGCATTATCCTCGTTACAGGCACGCTGACCTTTAACGGAGGTGGTCCTAACAGCATAAATATACAGGGCGCTGTGCTTGCAAACAATACTGTTGATATTAACGGCGGAGTAACCATAGCATACGATAGTTGCATGATAGACAATTCTTTAAACAACCTGTCCTTGGAAATTATTAGCTGGAAGGAAACCTATTGATCCCTCGACCTAATGACAGTTTCCACTTCAACACCCATTGCGTGGTTTTCAAAGATCTGATTTGCATACACACGGCCTAACCGGCTTTTGTGTATCTTATCCCTGAAACCGGTCAATTCTTTCGAGAAGTCATAAAGTTCCTTGGTTGTCATGCTTTGGATATTTTCGAATCTTTCCTTAAGCGCATTAAATTCTTTTATAAACAGATCATCTTTTTTGTTTGCAGCGCTTACAGCCGGTGTTTCCTCTGTCTTTGCGACAGCATCCTGCTTAGTAACGGGAGTGGTTTCAGGCTTTTTTTGGGGAGAAACTGTCTTTTCTTCGTAAACCAAATCCGTTTTTTCTATTTTTCTGATTAAGTTTTTGCTAATCCCCACAACTCCCCCGTAGTAGTAGAACTTTACCTGACTAACCTCTTCCCAATAGTGGTTAATTATAAAGGCAGAGCCATTTTTTAACTCAATAAGATAAGAGGAAAAGCAGATAGATGGACATATGAAAAATGCAATGATTGCGATTAACAAAATAAACTTTTTCATAACATTCTCCAAAGCAATTGACTTATGTTTTATCATTTGACAAATTCAAATAGTTAGGTATGAAAACAATAAACAAAACATACACCTTAACTTCGCTGATAACGCCAAGAAATCTTGCTTTTTAGCAGTTCGGATACAATTTTAACAAAGGAATCAGGAATGTCAAATTTAATATATATAAATGAAAAAGGATTTGTTCTTCCTTTGGGCCTTATGTTTTTGGCTATTATAACAATTCTGGGAACCACGGCCGTTATACTAACAACAACTGATCTTAAAATCGGCAGCAATTACAAGCAAAGTGTACAGGCATTTTACAATGCCGATGCCGGCATTCAATATGCCATTGGCAGTATTGAGAATGGTCTTGACGGTGGAACATTTCCTCTTCCTGCAACTATCGAAAACAGCGTCTCTTTCACCCCTTATTATGCAACACCAACCGGTTTTTCTTTTGTTATTTCAAATATATCAATGACCGATTCCAAAACCTACGTCTTTAACAGCACCGGAAGCGGTCAGGAAAACTCGCAAGCCGTCATAGAAGCCTTATTTAAAAGGAAGTCCGCAATTAATTACGCGGCATTTGGTGATCAAAAAACAGATACGAAAAAGAGTGGAATTACTTTGAGCTACAACAGCAGTGACCCTGGAGCTTCCAGCACGCATGAGGCTGATGTAGCATCTAATGACTGGCTGGTAACTCATAATGGGGCAGTAATTGATGGGAAGGGAGTGTTTGGGGAACAATCGGATGGCTCTCCAACGGTAGACGGGATTCATGGCGGTACAGTTTTCAATGGAACGCCCTCTGTCATCAATGAAGGAAGGATCGATCCGGATCCTCTGGGCATAAATTCCGGCGGGGTCTATGATCCTTCTACCTACAACGCCAGCACCAGCAATGACAATGATCTCTCTCCAGATGTCGCTGGTAGTACCACAATCAACACCAAAGGTTCCATCACCCTGTACGGAAAATCAGGGGGAGCTAATTATTACTTCACCGATATCAAACTAAAAAAAGGCGCGAATCTTATTATCGATGCATCAGCAGGACCGGTTAACATATTTTTGGAAGGTGGACTCGACACCCATAACAGCGCGACCATCAATGTTATTGATAGTCTTGGAAATTCTGGAAAACCTACGGATTTTGCCATCTTTTCTAACTCAACCGCCAAGATTGATTTCAAGCACAATAGTGAATTCAAAGGGTTGGTGTACGCTCCATTTGCAGATGTTGATATGAAAAACAATTCATCCGTCTATGGCGCCATATGGTCCCAAACCGTAGATATAAAAAATTCAGGAACACTCTATTATGACACAGCCTTGAAAGATAAATATCCAACAAACGATCTATCACTCCTGTCTTGGAGAGAAGTTTTGTAGAATTAAATTTTCACATCTGGTCACTCGCATTCCACCAGGAAGGAATTTGCCCTCCATGAGCAGTTTTTACCTGATCGCGAAGCATTGAAAGCTTCTCATGTAACAATAGCAGTTTTCCCCATTGCTCATCTGCTTGCTTACGATCCTTTTTCGCCTTTGCTTCCTTAAAGGCAGCAGAAACAGACTCGATTTCCGTTGCAATACGCATTTTTTCTTCAAGAAAGGTCTCTTTTTCCTGCTCCGATTCCGGTTTGTATTCAGATTCTGCTTTGGCTTCCTCTTCTTTTTCCAGTTGTGGTTTTTCCGCTATGTATGGCAAATCAGACTCCTTGATTTCCCGGACTAGGTCTTTCTCAATCCCCACAACTCCATCGCGACAGTAAAACTTAACCTGCCTTCCCTCTTCCCAATAGTGATTAGTTATAAATGTAGAGCCGTTTTTTAACTCAATAAGATAAGAGGAAAAGCAGATAGATGGACATATTAGAAATAAAATGGTTATTATTGCTGCGATATAATTTTTCATAAGATTC
>JAYEFW010000128.1:0-15441 GCA_034658795.1 Thermodesulfobacteriota bacterium | reverse complement strand
ATCTTGAAGATACGCATCCCATTAAGCAAATCCCGACTCCAAAAGAGATTACCCTTTTATCAAATTGTCCATTTGACAAAAAAAACTTGTTATTTAAGAAAAAGGAAACTGTTAAGACCGGCCAGAAGCTTTTACTCTACAAGGAAAGTGATGAATATGTTGTTTCAAGTGTTACAGGACAAGTATCATCAATTTCTTCTTATACAGGTGACTTTGGCCGATCATATACCGCCATCACAATTGAGGTGGCTGATAATGAAGAAATAGATGATGAGTTCAAGGATATCTCAAAAGATTCTTCTCTTGAAACCATCAAAAATTTTCTTGCATTTGCTCCGGGCAATCCTCCGGTTAAGTTGTTTTCCGACAAAGACAAATCTATAAATACAATCGTTGTTTGTTGTGCTGACAGCGATCTATTAATAACAACAAACCGGTATGTTGTTAAATCCGATATTGATGCAATAAAAAATGGAATAAGTATCCTGAAAACAGCAACCGAAGTTAATGATATTATAATGGTCGCTTCACAGAGCCAGATGCATGAACTCTCCGCAATTGGTGAAAAAGTAAAACAGGTTAATGATACATATCCGTCAGCTCTCCCACATCTTATTATGAAAGATATCCTGGGCAAGACGGTGCCGGCCGGAAAAAGTCCTGAAGATATCGGTGTCTGTTTTATCAGCGCTGAAGCAGTTGCATCTATTGGAAATGCTTTTAACAGCGGGCAACAGCCAGTAACAAAAACCTTTACACTTGTTAATAAAGATGGCTCTAAAACACTTGTATCGGCCAGAATCGGAACACCGGCAAGCGATATATTCAATGCTTTTAATATTACCCTGAACGAAAATGACAGGATAATATTCGGCGGCCCCATGACAGGCTCCTCTGTTTATTCAGTTGATCATCCGGTTCAGCCCGACACAGATGCCATTCTCGTACAGGATAAAGACGACATACCTGTTATTTCAGATTACCCATGTATAAACTGCGGCGACTGCATAAGGGTATGCCCTGCAAATATTCAGATTAATCTGCTTGTTCGGTTTCTTGAAACAGGACAATATCAAGAAGCGGCGGATCAGTACGATCTGTATTCATGCATTGAATGCGGTCTTTGCAGTTATGTTTGTGTATCTGGGATGCCGATATTCCAGTATATAAGGTCGGCAAAATATGAGCTTGGCAGGGCTAATACAGCGGAGGCAACTAATGGTTGATAATAACAAATTTATAGTTTCACATGCCCCTTTCTGGCACGATGGAAGCAGAATATCTACACGAAATTATAATATGGCGCTCGCTGCTCTCCCGGCAATACTGCTTGGCATTATTTACTATGGCATGCCGGCTGTTGGCGTTGTGTCACTTTCTATCTCCTCGGCAATTATCTGGGAATTTATATTTTGTCGTGTAACAAAACGTTCAATTACCATTGGAGACGGTAATGCAGCCATTATTGGTATGATATTGGGCATGCTTTTGCCGGCAACAGCGCCCTGGTGGCTTGTAATAATAGGAACATTTGTTGCCGTTATTATCGGGAAACAGATCTACGGCGGAATCGGTGCTAATCCTTTTAATCCTGTTGTTGTTGCAATGGCCATTCTGATGATATCATGGAAAGACATTTTTGATTTTAACGAAGCGCTTATAAATTATGATTTGGATTTTGCCATGGTATATCCGCTTGCCACTTTAAAACATTTTGGCGTATCTGCAGTTGATTCATTCAGCATGGGTGATCTTTTAATGGGCAAACAGTCAGGTGGAATAGGCTCGACATTTGGGCTCGGCCTTATTGCCGGAGGGATCTATCTCATTATCAAAGGAATCATCAGGTGGGAAATAGCTCTTTCCTTTTTAGCCGGTGTTTTTATAACCGCTCTGTTGTTTAACATAACCGATCCTGCGAGTTATGCGGGCCCGGTTGTCCATCTTTTTGCCGGTTATACTTTGATAGGGGCCTTTTTTCTTGCAACTGAAGATTCCTCTTCGCCGGTCAATTTTATTCCCATGCTTATTTACGGCGCATGCACGGGTTTTTTGACCGTACTCATCAGAAATATCGGTGTTTATGTTGATGGCGTGATCTTTGCGATCCTGATTATGAACCTTGTAAATCCGCTTTTAGATAAGATCAGTCCAAAAGCGATTGGAAGGGTAGCTTAAAATGCGTGAAATAATAAAAATGATCGTGGTTCTGACTGTTCTTAGCTGTTTCTCAGGAGGCCTTCTTGCCGCAATCCGCGGAGGAACAAAAGATAAAATCGAATATCAGCAGTTAGTCTTTGTTAAAGGGCCTGCAATAAGGAATATTCTTGAAGGATGTTCCAATGATCCTATTGTTGACCGCTTTAAAATCAAGGACGGCGATATTGAAAGAAGCTTCTTTGTAGGTGTTTTCGACGGTAAAGCCGACACTGTGGCATTCGAAAGCTTTGGAAAGGGTTTTGGCGGTGATATCGGCCTTATGGTTGGTATAAACATAAATGATGACAAGATTATCGGTATGGGTGTAACCACCCACAGTGAAACGCCAGGTATAGGTTCCAGGGCAAAAACAGATCCTAAATTTTCAGATCAATTCAAGACATTGGCTTTGGTTCAATCTTTTAAGGTCAAACCAGACGGCGGAAAAATTGATGCCATATCCGGAGCCACTGTTACCTCACGTGGAGTTTGTGGTGGCATAACAGAAGCTGGTAGTGTTTATAAACGATTAAAACCTCAGATTGCTGAAAAAATAAAGGAATTTACCTAGGGAGTAAAAGATGGCTAAGTCTATCACTCAGGAATTCGTCAAAGGTTTGTGGGATGAGATACCACCATTCAGGCTTGTGCTCGGCCTCTGTCCCACTCTTGCTGTTACTAAATCTGTAGAAAACGGACTGGGAATGGGAGTGGCTGTAATCTTTGTTCTTGTATGTTCCAATATACTTGTTTCATTGCTGCGAAATATAATTCCTTCAAAAGTAAGAATAGCCTGTTTTATCGTAATTATTGCAACATTTGTTATAGTTGTAGAACTTCTTATGCAGGCTTATACATATCCACTTTTTTTAAAGCTTGGAATTTTTATACCTCTTATTGTCGTTAACTGTATTTTGCTTGGACGCGCCGAGGCATTTGCGTACAAAAACGGCGTTGTCGCTTCAATAGCGGATGGGCTTGGGATAGGTTTCGGGTTTACCCTTTCCCTGGTTTCCATCGGCGCCCTGCGGGAGGTATTTGGCAGCGGCACCTTTTTCGGAATGTCTGTATTTGGTCCCTCTTATCAGCCTTTTACATTCATGGTCGAGGCCCCTGGCGCATTTGTGTGTCTTGGGCTCATGCTCTGTATGATGAACCTTGCAGGAAGTAAATAGGAGAAAATCTAATGGGAGATTATATACTCCTCGCTATAAGCTGCATCCTTGTTAACAACATTCTGCTTGCACAGTATCTGGGTTGTTGTCCTTTTATGGGCACATCAAAGAAAATGGAAACAGCAATTGGAATGGGTATGGCTGTAATATTTGTTCTTGTTATGGCAGGTTCAATGACGTGGCTTATTGAGGCATATGTTTTAAAACCGTTCAAACTTGAATATCTTAGAACCATTGCTTTTATTCTTGTAATAGCATCTCTTGTACAGTTTGTTGAGATGTTTTTAAGAAAGAGCATCCCTGCTCTGTATAAAGGGCTTGGAATCTTTTTGCCGCTTATTACAACCAACTGCGCTGTAATGGGGGTCTGTCTTATAAATATTAATGAAGAATATACTTTTGTCCAGAGCCTTGTCACATCATTTAGTTATGCTGCTGGTTTTGGTCTTGCCCTTGTTCTTTTTGCAGGTGTTCGTGAACGCATACTTCTGGCTAGGGTTCCAAAACCGCTCGAGGATACTGCTATCGGCCTTGTTACTGCGGGAATGCTTTCCCTTGCATTTTTTGCATTCAAAGGAATGGTTTAAAAATAGTAAATTCAGGGGGGATTTTTGTAAATCAAACATATTGCAAAAAGTTCCCCTGATTTGTTTGGAAAGAAAATACCGCTTAAATTTCTTCGCCGCACTAAAGTTTCAAAACCTAAAATTTTTTCCTGTTTCGTGTTTCTGTGATTATTCTATAATTTAAAGAAAAAGGATAATAGTTTGGCAACTGAAGAAGGCATTGTAACAAAGGTTTATTCTTCTACAGCATGGGTTAAATGCTCTAAATCCGCCGCCTGTGAGTCATGCTCGGCAAAAGGTTTCTGCGATACTGTTGGAGGGTCTGATGATGATGTGGAGGTGGAAGCAATAAATGCTGTGGGAGCAAAGGTCGATGACAGGGTTACTATCAGCTTTGAAACATCTTCATTATTAAAAGTATCTTTTCTCGTTTATATGGTTCCGGTTTTATTTTTAATCCTTGGGGTGGTTATCGGCGATAAAATCGCGCCGATATTTAATTACGATCAGTCAATATTTTCGGTGCTTGTTGGTTTTTTATTTCTGTTTGCCGCATTTTTCTTTGTTAAAGCAAAAGGAAAAGAGCTATCCAAAAAAGATGCATATCAACCAAAAATCGTAAGAATCTTAAACCTAAGTTGAGCGATTTTTTGCGAAGAAATGTGCCGAGATCTTGATGCAGCAAGGTTTGCGAAAATCGTAGGCATACCAATGGATATGTCGAGACTTTTTGCAAGTCCTTGATGCGCAAGAGATTGGTGCAGGTCGAGTAAAAAATCGCTCAATTTAGGTTAAAATAACAACGTAATAGTTCAGCCACAAAGGCACTAAGTAAGTCACTAAGATTATAATATAATTCACTTAAAATTTAGGATTTAGGATTTGTGGCTGAACTGTTACCTCACACAATGAGTTTTTCTTCCTTGTGCTTAGCTCACGCTACTACTAAATAACACTATACAACCCACTGATTTTGTTAATATTTTATTAGTAGTCAAATTCGCTTTTGTGGGTATCTCCATCACTGCACCAAATTATCTCTAACATATCAGAATGACCGATGTGATCGTCTATATCATATATTGTTCCATAACAAAAGGTTATGGTTGCGTAAAAGTCATGCAACACTTTTTTGCGAATCGGGTTAGGTGTTAAGGGCTTGATAAAACAGATAATTACTTTAACCCACAACCCGAAACAGGCAACCCCTGTCTGCGTGCGCCTGCCTGTCGCGGTCGCACGCAGACAGGATGTGCAGGACAAACAGGATTTGTAAGCGTTCACAGGTTTAGGGTTGCCTTTCTTTCATTGACCTTCACTAACCCAGAATCTTGAACCTCTGAACCCTGAACTTTTACGTATATATGACTCTGTTGATTTACTCCAATCTTAAAAATCAAGATACACGATATTGCGGTTGATTCGTCTTATGCGTACAACATATTGTGTCGATTTTTTTGAGAAGATAGTAAATAAACAGGATCATATATAAATACTAAAATGTTTATTGACAATATGAAAGTTAGTAATTATTTTTTAGCTGTTTTGAGTATATTCTCATAATAGAGATGTGATGGTTAGTCCCCCGGAAGAATCGTATAGTAGCTTTTGATCCAGATGTAAGCTATTTTAAACCAAGAGGTATTTCCATGATCGAGCTGGAGGATGTCCGCCTTATTGTTGATGAATGCGAATCAATAAGGCGCAGACCTGATCGGCATGTCTCATGAAGAGGCTGGATGCCGTATGGGAGTATCTATGGCCACATTTGGCAGGATTGTCCAGCGGGCACGAAAAATTATTGCAGATGCCCTGATTAATGGAAAGGCAATAAATATTGAGAGCGGCAAAGAGGGAGTGGGCAAGACAAGTGTGTCCGTTAATCTTTCCATAGCCCTTGCCGGCAAAGGTTATAAGGTTAGGATTATGGATGTTGATCTGCACGGTCCTGATGTTCCCAGAATGCTGGGGCTTGAAGGGATGCTGACTCTGAATCAGAACCAGAAGCTTACCCCCATGAGCTTTTCTGAAAATCTACAGGCTGTTTCAGTGAAATCGCTTACCCAAAACAAGGATGATGCGATAATATGGAGAGGTCCGATCAAACATTCTGCTAAAGGGAATTCCAGTAAGGAAAACTGATAAATGAAAGACTATAAATATCTGTTTGGCCCAGTGCCATCCCGTCGATTCGGGCGCTCTCTTGGTGTTGATCTGAATCCTTATAAGACATGCAGTCTGGATTGTGTGTTTTGCCAGTTAGGACGAACCACTGAAAGAACTGTGATTAGGCAAGAATATGTCCCGACAGATATGGTATTATCCGAACTCAAAGACTGGCTAAAGACAGATGGCAGGGCAGACTACATTACCCTTTCCGGTTCAGGGGAGCCTACATTACATTCCGGCTTCGGGGAAATACTTAAGTTTATATGCTCAGAAAGCACAATTCCCGCTGTGCTCTTGACTAACGGTACGATGTTAGACCTTCAGGAAGTGCGTGGTGCGGCATCTCTTGCCAACGTTGTGAAAGTTTCTCTGAGCGCTTGGGACCAGGCTTCCTATGGATGGGTGAACCGCCCCCATCCACAGTTGCTGTTCGATCACCTGGTCGAAGGGCAGAAGGCTTTTCGTGCGCAATTCAAGGGACAGTTGTGGATGGAGATCTTTCTGATGGCAGGGATCAACTCGATGCCTGCCGATGTCCGCAAAATAGCGGCTCTTGCAAAGGAAATCGGTCCGGATCGCATCCATCTCAATACGGCTGTTCGTCCACCGGCGGAGGATTTTGCCACAGCCCTGACCAGGGAGCGTATGGAGGCGCTGATACATCTGTTTCACCCGACAGCACAGGTTATTGCGGAGTTCTGCGCGAAGCATGCAAACCATATACAGGCAAACCAGGAAACAATTTTTTCCATGTTGCAACGACGACCGTGTACGGCGGATCAGATTGCGGACATATTCGGTTTGCATCTCAACGAGGTGTCAAAATACCTTGGCAATCTTGTGCGTGCCGATCAGATCCGCACGGAACGTAAAAATACTACCGTGTATTACACAGCCAAAAACAGGGAAAACAACTATAGCCACCAATCTGGCCATTTCCCTTAAATTCGATGTCCAGCTTTTGGATTGCGATGTAGAAGAACCTAATGCCACCTTTTTGTGAAGCCTGAAATCAAACATATCGAGACTTTAAAAGACACGACATCGACCTTGTGGGCCGAACTGCTTATGATTAGGAGGTATTCATATGGCCAAGACTGTCCATATCAGCAAGAAAAAGAAAGGCGAAAGCCATTTATTTGAACGTGAGGCGGCCAGGGCAGCACAGGATCAGATCATCAAAGACTCCTTGTCCTTAATTAGGGACAAATTCATGGTCATGAGCGGCAAGGGAGGTGTTGGCAAGACAAGCGTTGCCGCTAATTTGGCCATGGCCCTTTCAAAGCAGGGGGCTAGAGTGGGCCTTATGGATGTAGATCTCCATGGCCCTGACATTCCCCGAATACTGGGTCTCAAGGGGGTTCTTGAGGCGAGTGTTGACGGGCGAATAAAACCCAAGCCTTATTCAGACAACCTGGAAGTGGTCTCCGTTGGATCAATGGTCGGAGATCCGGATAAGGCCGTGATATGGCGGGGGCCTTTGAAGCTGCAAGTCATCCGGCAGTTTATCTCTGGCGTACAGTGGGGAAAGCTTGATTATCTCATTATTGATTCCCCGCCTGGAACGGGAGATGAGCCACTCACCGTTGCGCAAACCATCCCGGATGCCAAGGCGATCATCGTAACCATGCCGCAAGAGATGTCTTTGGATGACGTCAGAAAATCCATCAATTTTTGCAAAACCGTTAACATGCAGGTCTTTGGATTGATAGAAAACATGAGCGGTTTTGTGTGCCCCCACTGCGGGAAGGCGATAGACTTGTTCGGTAGCGGAGGCGGTTCCAGAACGGCCACGGCCATGGATATCCCTTTCTTGGGTCGAATCCCTTTGGACGCTAAAATGGTAAAGTGTGCTGACGCGGGGGAATCGTACATGGATAAATATCCGGATTCAGAGGTAACACAAGCGTTCAACCAAGTTGTTGCAAAAATTATAGAGGGATGATAAAATAAATTTTGCATAAATCATCAAGGCAGCCAATGATGAAGGAAACGAGAAACATGTCCCCGACATCGAGATTGGCAAGGGATATAAATCAGGCAAAAACATCGTTCGTGTGGTTGTGGGTCATAATACTCTTCACCCTAACACGGTTGAACACCACATTGCATGGATTGAACTCTATGGAGTGAGAAAAGACAACAAACAGGTGATTATTCTGGGTCATGCTGCGCGCTCCTGTGTACAGCAATCCTAACGTCCGCTTTCAAATTAACCGGATCGGGGATTTTGAGTCATTTTACGCCCTGGCCTACTGCAATATCCATGGGTTGTGGGGCCATTCTCATCGAGCGCTATGGCCTGACACTGATACAAAATCGCTTGCAAGATGGAAAGTGCTCTGAGTGCGGGACCAAAATTGATGGGGTGGGCATGTGAGTGTCGAGGTGAACTGCAGATAAGGGCTCGGTCAAAAATAAGTTGGTAGAATTTGCGCCCAAATTTGCCGTAGATTTCATCGATCTGATTGAGCAAAACCGCAGGAATAGCGGGCTATTTCGAGGATTTTTGCGAATGAAGATCGATTAAAGATATGGTGAAGTTGGGATGCAAAAATGCCAAGTTATTTTTGAACGAGCCCTAAGGCTCGCTCCGGGAATTGCGAATTGAAATATGCCTAAAACATGAGTGACGAGCCACTAAACGATACGGCGAAAATGAAATGGAAATTCTTTCTGTCTTCAAACATGCCCTGATGATCACCGTTTTTGTCTTTGTGATGATGCTTTTGGTCGATTTTATCGACATGGCCAGCAAGGGACGTATGTCGGGCATGATCAAAGGAGGCCCGTGGAGACAATATACCTTAGCCTCTTTCTTAGGTGCCACCCCTGGTTGTCTTGGCGCTTTCATGAATGTCAGCCTTTATGTTCACGGGATGATCTCTTTTGGCGCCATTGTTGGGGGGATGATAGCTACATCGGGAGATGAAGCGTTTGTGATGCTTTCTCAGTTCCCGGGTACGGCGCTGGCGCTTTTCGGGCTGCTGTTTGTGTTCGGAATAGTTTTTGCCTGGATAAGTGACAGGATTATCCCTATCCTGGGGATTACCCCTTGCGAATCATGCATTGATGCCCATTGTGAAGAATGCTTGCCTGGTATAGATAATCAGGAAAGTATCCGTGATATTTTTCGACCCGCGAATTTCGTTGAAAATTTTCACTCCCTTTCCTTCACCAGGTTCCTTTTCCTAATACTTTCAGTCTCTTTTATGATTTTAATCATACTTGGAACTCTCGGCCCATCCACCTGGGACTGGAAACGCATTACCTTTATATTTCTTTCTGTGTGTACATTATGCATTATTATGGTTTGCTCCGAACATTATCTTGAATCCCATATCTGGGACCACATCATAAAGAAACACCTGTTTCGGGTTTTTTTGTGGACTTTTGGAGCCCTTCTTTTTGTGCACTTGGGTCTGGCCTTATGGAATCTGGATCGCTTTATCCATGACCATATGCTGTGGGTATTGCTGATCGGTGCCTTAATGGGAATTATTCCAGAATCAGGGCCGCATCTGATATTCGTAATGATGTATGCGCAAGGGCTGGTGCCCTTTTCCGTGCTTTTCACCGCGTCATTCGTCCAGGACGGGCACGGCATGCTCCCCCTTCTTTCTTACAGCCTCAAGGATTCTGTGCTGATTAAAATCTTTAATGTTACTTTTGGATTAGCCGTTGGGAGCATCCTTTACGCCATAGGATATTAAAGAGCAAAACTATAAATAATTAAGCAAGGCATCTGTGGATGCGCAGAGATAAAACTAAAAAATCAAACAGGAGGCATATCATGAAAAGAATGTTCAAAACATTTAGCTTAGGTAATCTGGAGCTTGTAAACCGGTTTATCTTTCCCCCAATCAAGATAGGCCGTGGCAATCCTGACGGCACCGTGACGGACCACCAATTGACTTTCTACCAACAGATCGCCAAAAACGGTCCGGGATTAGTTATTATTGAGCCTGTTTCGGTTACTGCTGATGGCAGGGAACACCCTAAACAACCCTGCATCCATCTTTCTGAGAGCGCAATAGAACTCAAGAAGATTGCGGATGTTGTACATGGAGAAGGTCGCCTCGTGTGCCTTCACCTAAACCATGCCGGTGCTGGCGCCCTTCCCAAAATCATCGGGGGTAAACCCAAGGCGCCATCTGTTATGACATGCGTTGCCAGGGAGGGCAACGTTTCAGATGCCCTCACCGAGCAGGAAATCGAGATAATCCTTGGCGGTTACAAATCGGCTGCCGAAAAGGCACAGAAAGCAGGGTTTGACGTCATAGAGATCCAGGGAGGACACGGTTATCTCATCTCGCAATTCCTGAACAGGAAGCTGAACAAAAGAGAAGACCGCTATGGCCGGGACCGCCTGCTTTTTGCAACGGAGGCCATTGCAGCAGTAAAACAGGGAGCGCCCGATCTTCCCCGTATTCTCCGGATTTCCGGCAATGAGATGTCTCCCGAGCTTGGCATCAGCCAGGAGGATCTTCTACCCCTACTGAAACTGGCGGAAGGAGCTGGAATCAATGCTATACACGTGGGCATGGGAAATGCCTGCTTTAGCCCTCCATGGTATTTTCACCATACCAGTCTCCCGGATAAGCCCCAGATGGATGCATTGTCATGGGTTCGTGACCATACATCCATTCCCATGATTGTCGCCGGCAGAATGGGCAGGAAGGAAAAAGTAATCAAGGTCATGGATGATGGAATGGCTGATCTTGTGGCCATTGGAAGACCTCTTATTGCTGACCCTGATTTGATAGAGAAATGGCAAAAAGGAATGGATGAGGATGTCATGTATTGCGGTTATTGCTTACAGGGATGTCTCCATCGCATGAAAAGCGGCGAACCCCTGGGCTGCAATTTAAATCCGGAGATTGGTCTGCCTCCTTTGGGGCAAACAGACATTCCCGTGAAGATCCTGATCGCAGGAGGAGGTCCTGCAGGTATGAGTGCAGCCCTGTACATGACCAGACGTGGTCACCATGTTACGCTGGCCGAAAAAACGGATCATTTAGGCGGGCAATTTGCCATTGCATGGCAGGCGCCCGGAAAAGAAAGGATGAAAGAGGGGTTGGATAGCCTTAAACATTTGGCAAGGGCGAGTGGCGCATCTATCCTTATGAACAGGGCCGTGGACGCGGTCCTTGTAAGGGAAATTCAGCCCGATCTTTTGGTGTGGGCTACCGGAGCGGTACAAAACATCTTGGAGATCAAGGGCCTTGACAATCAGCATGTCATGACATCCATAGAATATTTGCAGGGAAAAAAGGAAATTAAAGGGCCGAGGGTCCTGGTCATCGGGGTTGGTCAGGCCGGGATTGAGATTACTGAAAAGTTAGGCAACGAAGGTTATGATGTAGTCGCCATAGAGCTTACTGATCAAATAGGAAGCATGATGGAAATGATTACAAAAAAATTGGTCTTGATGAGGATTAAACAATTGGAAAATGTAGCTGTGATGCCTCATACTACAGTTAAGGAGTTCAAGGTTGACAGCGTTGAGGTAGAAAAGAATGGGGAGATACTGTCTTTGAAACCCTTCCAGAGCGTTATCCTGGCGTCTGGCATGAGATCGGCTGCAGTACCTGATGAAGAGATCGTAAATTCCGTTCCCAAAATAGAAGTCATTGGAGATGCCAGGGAGGTCCATGATATCTTTAGCGCTGTCCATGCAGGCTATGATCTTGCTCTTAAATACTGAAGGCCGGAATAGTTTAAAGATGGAGGTACATGCAGCAGACGTAGTTAAGTATTCTGACAGGAGGTAAAAGAGGATGGCGACCAGGGATTATTACAGGACCCTCGGGCTTAGGCCCGATTCGTCGGCAGAAGAAATCAAGAAAACCTATCGCAAACTTGCAATGCAATATCATCCCGACAGGAATGGGGGCAATCCTGAGAGCGAAGAACGCCTGAAGGAGATCAACGAGGCCTATCAGATCCTGGGAAATGAGGAAAAGAGAAAGCGCTATGACCTCCAATGTCGACAGCTTTTCGAAAATTATGTGTTTTATGAAGAAGGTATGGATAACGATTTTGTTAACGTGCTTCGTAAATTTTCTCAAAGGGGTTTTGATATAAGGAGGTCCGGAGGTTGCATGGGGAGGGGCCTCGGCAGGGGTGGCTGCGGAAGAAAGAAATGGGGCATTTGATAATGACAGATCAGGCGGGGGAAAAAGGCAAGCCTGGGTCAGAAAAGGAACGAAATATAAAATGAGCTGTAAGGAAGAGCTTCAAGAACTTAAAACAAAGGCCAGGGCGCTTCAAGACAGGCTTGATCTCTTGAAAATGCGAATCAAGAAACTTCGGCAGGGAGCCCCTGCGCCTTCCCAATGGAAGGCCTTTGTCGATGTTGAAACATGTATGGGATGCGGGATTTGCCAGCAAGTCTGTCCTGTGGGGGCAATTGCTATTGAGGGAATTGCACTGATTGACGCCCAAAGGTGTATTGGCTGTGGCCGCTGTGTTCAGGAGTGTCCGAAAGGAGCTCTTTCTCTTTGGCCATCCAGTCCATCTGCTTAATATCAGGCAAGATCTTGGAGAAGGGCCATTAATTTTGCCCTCCAGTCGTAGGTTATCCCGGGCCTCCGGTGAATCCGAAGGCCCGGGAACCCATTATTATGATTCAGAAGATTTCGACTCGAGCTCTTCGATGCGCTTGCTTATCGCATCAAGTTCACTCTTCATGGCATCGGCTTCGCTTTTGAGCATGTTGACCTCGTCTTCAGGGTTCATGTTGTAAGGACTCCCATAAGGGGCATTGTAAGTGGGTCCATACCAGCCTCTCCCATATCCTCGGCCCCAGCCAAAGCCTGGCCCAAAACCGCCTCTGAAACCACGACCAAATCCGCGTCCATAACCGGCACGCAAATATCCGGGTCCCGCTGCAGGCGCTGGACCATAGCCAGCTTGGGAAGGATTGCAGTAACCTCGGCCTCCTCCAGTCATAGGACCCATTCCCTCAGGTCCTGTTCCATCAAATCCTGGCATATAAAACACCTCCTTTCCTTTAAAATCGACCGCCTCAGCCAAGATTCTCCCAAAGGTCTGACATTCATCATCCGGGTTGCTGTCTCCTGATCCAACCCTTGAAAATCGTTCAGTTTAATCGCCTCAAGACCCTCTATGGGTAGGATAACCTCGGGGGCATCCTGCTGGGAAAAAAGGCGTCAATAATAAAACATCCCTGAACAAATCTAAGCTTTCTCGGCCTCGGCGTTTTCATCTCCCGTTATAATCTTATAATTATAATATAGCTTTTTTTATGGAACAATCAAGCATTTTTTTGAGCATATGCTCAATTCCATTCTGGTCTGATTAAAAGGATGTCCACACCCCTTTGAGTTGCTACAGTAAGAGTCGTTTCAATTCCATTCTGGTCTGATTAAAAGTATCAGGTACCTAACAGAACCGCCCCTAAGGGTATCTGTTTCAATTCCATTTTGGTCTGATTAAAAGTAATTCTCCTTTAAGGCCTCCCACTGTTGAGATTTTGTTTCAATTCCATTTTGGTCTGATTAAAAGTCCACTGACTACAGCTCCGAGCATTTGCCTTCCTTCGTTTCAATTCCATTTTGGTCTGATTAAAAGTTTATAAGAATCTAGAGATTGTGGACTGCTTTGTAAGTTTCAATTCCATTTTGGTCTGATTAAAAGCAACCAAAACTCCCTCGGATATTAACCAGCTAACATGTTTCAATTCCATTTTGGTCTGATTAAAAGGTACAAGAATGGCGGCGTATGCAGACTATGAATTGAGTTTCAATTCCATTTTGGTCTGATTAAAAGCATAGAAATCAAGCAGTCAAGTACTCAACTGGGGATGTTTCAATTCCATTTTGGTCTGATTAAAAGTAATTATATTCTTAGCGGCTACTCCGACGCGACTGTGTTTCAATTCCATTTTGGTCTGATTAAAAGTGTAAAAGAATCGTCATCTATATTTACACTGTCTCCGTTTCAATTCCATTTTGGTCTGATTAAAAGCTTCATCTATTGAGTTGATATCTGGGAGTGAAAAAGGTTTCAATTCCATTTTGGTCTGATTAAAAGACTCAACAGCTACAGTAACAATACCGGCTGCGTCATGTTTCAATTCCATTTTGGTCTGATTAAAAGAGGAAGGGTAAGGGGTCTATTAACTACGGAATACAAGTTTCAATTCCATTTTGGTCTGATTAAAAGCTTTTATGATATGCTGTTATATGCATAGCATTGATGGTTTCAATTCCATTTTGGTCTGATTAAAAGAAAATATCAAAACTTCAAAAAGGTCTCGTAGGTCATGTTTCAATTCCATTTTGGTCTGATTAAAAGTTTACCAAGAAGTAATGCAGGACGTCCCTCAGAGACGTTTCAATTCCATTTTGGTCTGATTAAAAGAAATTGGCCGTATGACTCAGTGACCGCTACAACTTGGTTTCAATTCCATTTTGGTCTGATTAAAAGCATGCCGAACAATTGTTTTGGAAGTGGATTTGCTCCGTTTCAATTCCATTTTGGTCTGATTAAAAGCTGCAATAGATCGTACATTCACTGGCGGTTCTACGCATGTTTCAATTCCATTTTGGTCTGATTAAAAGTCATAACGATCTTGATATCAGGGGCGGCGGATTGTTGTTTCAATTCCATTTTGGTCTGATTAAAAGTTATATAATTAGAAAAATAGGGGATTCCATACTTACGTTTCAATTCCATTTTGGTCTGATTAAAAGAACAATAGATGGGGATATCCCAATTTACAAATTGATGTTTCAATTCCATTTTGGTCTGATTAAAAGGACTTGATGACGAGTGGAGTTGCTATGATTGCTTTAGTTTCAATTCCATTTTGGTCTGATTAAAAGGGAAAGCAAAAAGGCTTACTAATGACGTATTATTGTGTTTCAATTCCATTTTGGTCTGATTAAAAGACTCCAGATCATAAAGTCGCTGCAAATGGTCGATAGTTTCAATTCCATTTTGGTCTGATTAAAAGCAGATATAGATAACATGAATGATAATTTATTCAATGTTTCAATTCCATTTTGGTCTGATTAAAAGATTCAAGGGTTTGCATATGGAAGGATCCTCTCGTGCGTTTCAATTCCATTTTGGTCTGATTAAAAGGCAAAAAAAGCATGGAGAGATAAAACGCCTGGCGAGTTTCAATTCCATTTTGGTCTGATTAAAAGCATCACCAGGGCAGTTGAGTCAGACTCAAAGCTTGAGTTTCAATTCCATTTTGGTCTGATTAAAAGGGGATATGAATCAATTCAAAGAGATAGAAACTTTATGTTTCAATTCCATTTTGGTCTGATTAAAAGCACATGCCCCCCCTCTTATCC
>JAYEFW010000127.1:0-3960 GCA_034658795.1 Thermodesulfobacteriota bacterium | reverse complement strand
TTAATAAGATCAAGGACATCTTCCTGGATAAAATTGGACAGCAAGCCATAAGTGGACAGTCGATTCATTCCCTGTGAGGTTATCCATTTTCTTGAAGCGCCGGTAAGTACCTGGGCAACACGTGCCCGGCCAAACCGGCCCTGCATGCGCGCCACACAGCTCAATATTTTAAGGATTGTTGTTTTCTCTTCTTTTTTGTTCCTACCGGTTCTTTTTAGTTTTCTTTGAATACAGTTGTCGCAGGAACCGCACTGATCTGTTGCGCTGTCGTCCCCAAAATAAGAAAGGAGAAAATCCCATCTGCACCCTCCAAAATATCCGTAAGCTACCACTTCTTTGAGTTTTTCCAGATCATTCTGTTTTCTTTTCTCAAGGAGCTCAAAGTTTATTTTCAACTCCTTAAAGGTTGTCTGGGGCCGTACTATTTTGATGTCGCGACCGGCGCTTGGGGGTATGTATGTAATCAATCCGTCTGCTGAAAGCAGTCTAAGGCCTCTAAGAAGCGCTGGTTTTTCGATACCCGCGGTCTTTGCCAGGAGGTCAATTGAAACTTTTTTCCCTTTAGATCCTGCAATTCTTGACACAGCGTCAAATATCTTTTTTCGGACAGGTCCTCTTGGTTTTCCTGTGCCGGCCGCAACAAAACAGAGCCGCCTCCCCGAATATAGCCTTTCCAGATAACCGGCCTGTTCCAGCATTTTTATGATGATCCCTGCCTGTCCGTCGCTCTGGACAGAGCTAGTCATTTCAGAAATTTCATTATTTCCAACGCTCAGATAATCCCTCCCATCACTCTTTAAGAACTCAAAGACATCATGGACTGCTTCCTGCGAAGGGTAGTTCATGTCAATAAAGAATTCCTGGATATAGTTATCCCCCATAGAAAAAAGGAGCGAGCATATTGATTTTTTTCCATCTCTTCCCGCTCTTCCTATCTCCTGATAATACGATTCTATAGAACCGGGAAACTGGTAATGGATGACCTGACGTATGTCTAATTTATCAATTCCCATCCCAAAGGCATTGGTTGCCACAATTATTTTACTGCGTCCTGTCATGAATCGTTCCTGCACACGATTTCGTGTTTCATCGTCCATGCCGGCATGGTATCCTGATGCAGGATGCCCTTGATCTTTCAACAGGGTTACCACTTCATCCACGCCTTTTCTCGTGGCGCAATATACAATTGCGGGAAGCTTTTCTTCAGTAAGGGCGGACATAAGGGCGTCTTGCTTATCTTTTTTATTTGCACAGTGAAGTACTCTCGGCAGCAGGTTCTTTCGATAAAATCCTGTTACAAACTGTCGGCAATTCTTAAGATGAAGGCTGGAGATAATATCGGATATGACGGATTCAGTGGCAGTTGCAGTAGCGCCGAGGATCTGATATGGCCCTATACTTTTCAAGATTCTTCCAAGCCGCAGGTAATCGGGACGAAAGTCGTGCCCCCAGTGGGAAATACAATGGGCTTCATCTATCGCCACAAAACTGATCCTGGAGCGGGAAAGGGTATGCAGAAACTCCTTCTGGCGAAACCGTTCAGGAGCGACATACAAAAGCTTTAACTCTCCTGCCCCAAGTTTTTTAAGTACCTGTCTTTGTTTCACCAGTGAAAGGGTGGAATTGATGAATGATGCGGCAATCCCTCTTTTTTGAAGGACGTCCACCTGATCCTTCATCAAAGCGATAAGAGGAGAAACCACAATGGCCGTTCCATCACGGATTAAAGCAGGGAGCTGGTAGCACAGCGATTTTCCTCCTCCGGTCGGCATGACCACCAGGGCATCTCTCCCTTCCAGAACCGTTCTAACCACTTCTTCCTGGCCGGGGCGAAATGAGGAGAGATCAAAATATCTTTTAAGTTCGCTTAATACTTCCATAGGAGGGTAAGGGCTGTAAGTTTCATAGGAGCTAAAGGTTTGCAAGAACAACGGTAATATTGTCGTAACCTCCAGCCTTGTTAGCTGATTCAATGAGTTTTTCTACTTTTTGAAGCAAAGGAGCTGTAGAAAAGAGGATGTTCCGGATCTGGTTATCATCGATCATATCCGAAAGGCCGTCTGAGCATAGAAGAAACAGATCGCCGGAAAACGTAATACCTCTTACCAAATCAAGAGCTAACTTCTTTTTGATACCGACTGCCCGAAGAATGACGTTTCGAAGAGGATGGTTTCTGGCTTCGGCAGGAGTAATCAGACCCTGCTCTATCTGATTCTGGACAAGTGAGTGATCCTGAGTCAGTTGTTTGAGTTGTCCATCTCTTAAACAATAAGTTCGGCTGTCTCCTATATGGCCGATAACAAAACCCTTATCGGAAAAGGCCATCAGTTCTGCTGTGCATCCCATTCCCTTGTGATGAGGATTTTTCTTTACATGACTCAAGATTCTTTCATTAGCAAAGTTAAAAGCCCTTTGGACTAATTCGATTGTCTCTTTTTCAGATCTGCCGGCAGAGCTTGAAAAAAGCTCTAATGTAGTTTCAGTAAAGATACGGCTGGCTATTTCTCCAGCCGCAGCGCCACCCATGCCGTCAGCCACAAGACAAAAGCCCAGTTCGCTCCTTACCATAAAGCGATCCTCGTTATTTGTGCGTTTAAGACCGCTATCCGATTTGCCGACAAGGTTTATTTCAGGCATATTTTTGCATCGTATAAGTCTAATATGTAACAGTTTGCAGTTCACGGTTCACGGTTCACAGTTTACGGTTGATCAAAACATAAAACTGTGAACTGTTACTCAAACATTAAAGTAGAGTCAAGGCTGAGAATTTTTCCACAAATTCTACCAACTTATTTTTGACCGAGCCCTTAACTTAAAAATTTGTTGATTATGGACTTGGCCTTTTTGATGTATCCTTCTTGATGCTTGTCCGGCGGACATGTTTCTTCTTTTTTCTGAAGCGCGTTCACACGTTCTTCAGAATCGGATTTTTCAATTTCTGCTAAACGCCCACCATTCAGAAATCGAAAAGTTGGTCCCTGAGGAGTTAATGCCACAAGGTCTTCGGGAGTTAAGGGACCCTGAAAATTAACGGGCTGCCCATTGATTGATATCAACATCTGTCCAGTGAGATCCTTTATCCAGTATTGATTCTGACTGAAAAAGATCCGGGCATGACGGTCAAGGACTGCTGGATGGTTTATACTTAAATCACAATCCGGATTTTTTCCGATGGTCACAGGAAGTTTTTTAAAAGAGCGTATGGTGGGGCCAAATTGAATGATTAGCGGAACCTGAACCTCCTGTATGGAAATCTCTTCCGCCAGGTTCGATTCGGATTGAGCCTGAGCAATAGATGGCTTCTCAACCTCGGCTATTTCCGGTTCTTGCGGCAAGCCTGGCAAAGGGGTGTCTTTGATTTCATCTTGACGTTCCACCACTTTGGTCAAAAAACTCACCTTGGGTCCGCCTTCAGCAAAAATCAAAACATCTCCATCTCTTAGATATGCTTCTTTTACTTTTTTTCCGTTTACAAATGTTCCATTGGTACTCTGATCAATTAATTTAAAACGATTCCCTTCTCTGAAGATTTGAGCATGTCTTCGAGAGACGATTGCAACGTCTTTCGGGAATAGCACATGGCAAGAAGGATGGCGGCCAATCAAGATCGTTGATTCAGAGAACTCCTGAATTTCACCTTTCAAAGGCCCATGGATATGAACAAGTTGAACAATAATAACAGGCGCTTTCATATGTAAAGTACAGACCTCGTAAAATCTAGTTTTTTGTTACCGCATAAACACTTTTACGACAGGATTTTGTTTAGGCCGGTCTGAGTTTTAGGGTTCACGGTTCACGGTTCATGGTTAATCGCTTTACGATTTCTGCCTGTCATTTGGCCTTCTGAGACTTTTTTATTTCCTCTAGTCTTTTCAAAAGAATTTTTGCCTTTTTGATATTGTTTGCTACCTCTTTATAGTTGGAATCAATAGCCCCGACCAGTTCCCACTCCATAATGGC
>JAYEFW010000126.1:0-15573 GCA_034658795.1 Thermodesulfobacteriota bacterium | reverse complement strand
CATCTTATCAATTTTGGGGCCAAATTTATCCAATTAGGAAGACTTGTAGTCCCCTCATCAACTACACAGCTCTTGATTGGAAGGGTATGTCAGAAGCTTCGTTCTTCCGGCAGGCTTGATCCGGCAAATCCTCGTATATACAACGACGTCTCCATTGCATTGCTTGCAAGGCAGATAGGGGCGGTAGTTGTGACGGCAAATATCTCCGATTTTAAAAAGATCCATCAGGTAGTTGATTTCAAATTCAGGAAGGTTATGTGAGCTTTAGGCCTGTATTCTGCCTTCCTGGACAGAGATGAATGCAGATTGTTTTGATTAATCAGCTTAATTGACCACTTCTGGTAATTTTATTTTGCTTCTACCTTTAGAATAGGAAAACAATAGATGACAGACATTGAATATAAAAAGACTATATTTGAAATTCTAAATAATTTTAAAGGCATTGAACCCCTTAAGGAATTGTTCTGGTCGGAATTGAACTATGATCGTGTTAATGAATCCCTTTCCAGAAGGAGTTGGCCTAAAACAGCAACCGAGCTCTTAGCGGAAGATCCTGTTCTTTTTGCTTCCGGTGGTCAGGGCGATGAGTTTCACATTATCTATTCACGTTTGTCATCGGATCGTCTTTTTATTACTCATGAACGACCTGTTGTTTCAAAGCTTTTGAACGATCATCCTTATTCGTTATTTATATTTTCAAATGAGGCACAGGACAAATGGCATTTTATTAACGTGAAATATGATGAAAAAACAGAAAAGCGTCGTCTGTTTAGAAGAATTACAATTGGGCATGGGGAACGGCTGCGAACAGCTACAGAACGTATAGAAATGTTAAACCTTGAACGTGCTGAAAAGGATTTATTTGGTCAGTCTCCTTTAGCAATACAGCAAGTCCATGATCATGCCTTTGATGTTGAAGCTGTCACAAAACAATTCTTTGATGAATACAGAATTATTTTTAAAGATCTTCAGAACAATTTAAAAAGCCAAAGCAAAGATAAAGTATGGGCGCATGACTATGCACTTCAGTTTTTAAATAGGGTTATGTTTTTGTATTTTATCCAGCGAAAAAGATGGCTGGGTGAAGACAGCGAGTTCCTCAGGTCTTTCTGTGAAAGTTACCAAAAAACAGAACAGCCTGAAGATACGTTTTTTGAACAATAGCTTTCAGTGCTATTTTTTGAAGCCTTCAACAATAAATTTCATGGTGGACACCGCCATTTCCCAAAAGAAATAAAGAGAGCTTTGGCAACAGCCCCATATCTTAACGGTGGACTGTTTCAGAAAAATGATCTGGATCAAAAACCAGCAAAAATTTCTGATGCACGCTTTGAACAAATATTTGCTTTTATGGAGAGATATAATTTCACTATTTCCGAAGACAGCCCTCTTGATAAAGAAGTTGCAGTTGATCCGGAAATGATTGGAAAAGTATATGAGAGCTTAGTCAATGTTTCAAAAGAAGTTGATGAACGTGGTGATGCCGGTATTTTTTACACGCCAAGAACTGAAATTGATCTTATGTGCCGTCTATCGCTTGTAGATAATCTTACAAATCTTGTAGGCAAAAAATACAAAGACCTTATATATGAGGTCGTATTTGCATTTGAACCCGATGAAAAAACTCTTGCCGATAAAGCTTTGGCAAAGGCCAATTTATGGAAAGAATTTAATGACAGTTTGGGTAAAATCACTGTTTTAGATCCAGCATGTGGATCTGGTTCTTTTCTTGTTGGAATGCTGTATATTCTGGATGACCTTCAGGACAGGGCTGCAAAACAACTTAAATCAACTGAGACACCTTATGACCGGAAAAAAAGAATTATCAGGGAAAACCTTTATGGTGTGGATGTCATGGCTTGGGCCTGCCATGTAGCAGAGCTAAGGCTTTGGCTTGCACTCATTATAGATGCGGAAATTCCCACCTCAGATCTCCATATAAGAAAAGAACCTTTATTGCCGCATTTTTCTTTCAAAATTCGCTGCGGGGACAGCCTTGTCCAGGAAGCCGGCGGCATTAATCTTGGGCATATTCAAAGTTCACAAAATATTTCTTCTGCACTAACAAACCGACTTACAAAACTTAAAACAGAAAAATTTAAATTCTATAATAATGACCCGTCCTGTCAGTTCAGATCAACCGATGAGGCCATGCATGAAGAACTGCAGATTTTTCGCGATATTTTGGGAACCCTTCAACATAACATTGAACAAGAAATAAAAAAAATCCAAAGAGCACAGGAAATGTCTATTGGAAAGAAATATATACAACCTGACTTTGAGGGTTTCTCAGAACCAAAACCACGCCAGACTGAACTTGACCTTAAATCCTCTGATAAACAAAAAGAGATTAAAATTTTACAGCAAGATATGGAACGTATTAAACAAGCACGATCAGCCTTAAAAGACGTGAAAGATGTTCCATTTGTCTGGGACATTGCATTTGTTGAAATTTTTGGTGGTATAAATTCAGGCTTTGATATTGTTATTGGAAATCCCCCATATGTTAGACAGGAAAATATTTCAGATCCCCTGCTTTCCAATGAAGAGGTTACAACTTCAAACAAAAAAGAATACAAAGCTAAACTTGCAAGGTCTATATATCAAGTTTTTCCTCATTTCTTTGAGTATAATGCTTCAAGAGATACTGCCGCAAATAAAATTGGTGCCAAGAGCGACCTTTATATATATTTTTATTTACATGGTCTTTCACTTTTAAATCCAAAGGGTACATTCTGCTTTATTACTTCCAATTCCTGGCTTGATGTTGGTTATGGAAAAAGCTTGCAGGAATTCCTTCTTAAAAACTGCCATATAAAATTGGTCATTGATAACCAGGCAAAGCGTTCTTTTGCTTCTGCTGATGTAAATACAGTTGTTGTGCTTTTTTCGTCACCCAATATGAAAAAAGAAACAAGGCTGGATGAAACTGCAAGGTTTGTGATGTTTAAAGAACCATTTGAACATATTCTATCGCCGGTTATTTTTGAAGAAATTGAAGCAGCAAAAAAACGTAAGACCACTCCTGAATATCGTGCTAATCCAATACTACAGAAACTACTTTTTGAGGATGGATGCGAAATTCATGATGATAAAGACTCTAAAGAGGAAAGTCTGCAAGGAGGAAAAAATATACCTAAAACAGTTCCTTTAATAAAAATAGCAAAATACATCGGAAATAAATGGGGTGGTAAATATTTGCGAGCACCCGATATCTACTGGACCATTTTGGATAAAGGAAAGGATAAATTGATACGCCTCGGCAAAATTGCTGATGTTAGGCCTGGATGTTATACTGGTATAAACGATTTCTTCTATCTTTCTAAGGCAAAAGCTAAGGATTGGGGAATTGAGCCTAATTGTCTATGCCCTTTAATAAGAACATCAAGGGATATACATCACACTTATATAACAAAAAACGATATTAATTATTATGTCTTCTATTGTCCATTTGAAAAAAAAGAATTGAGGAAAAGAGGGTTTAAGGCCGCTCTTGATTATATTTCATGGGGCGAACAACAAGTAACTCGGAAAAGGCAAAAAACTGTAGCAGGAATACCATGGCCACAAACAGAAACTGTTCGTCGTCGTGTTCCAGGTTGGTGGTCGATTCCATCTCAGAATATTGATTCTACAAAGAACTTTCTTCTGTATGTAATTGGCGAAAGATTTTTAGCACCGTGGAGTAACCAATTATTAACTTCAGACCGTTGCTTTCACAGGATATTTATTTCAGATAAAATAGGTCCATTTCTTGCTTTTTCTATTAATTCAACATTAACTTTTTTATTTATTTCACTTTTTGGCCGGAGCAATTTAGGGCAAGGAGCACATAAACATGAAACATCAGATGCAAAACGACTTTTATTGATAAATCCTGAACTGCTTATAAACTTTTCAGATACGGAACAAGCGCTTAAACAATTTGGGGAAAAAGAAGTTCTTCCAATTAGCCAAGAAATAAAGCGTAAAAATCGTCTTAACCTCGATAATGTAATTTTTGACATTCTTAGCTTAACAAAGGGGGAACGAGATGGTGTTTACGAAGCAGTTATCAAGCTCGTAGAAGTACGTCTTAATAAAGCAGAAAGTCTTAACCCTAAAAGTTAGATATCCTTAACAAAGGAATAAATACAAATGCCCACCCACGACATCATTGACAACAGAAATGAAAAGCTTGTTGATCATATTAATCAAATTCTCTCATCTTCTGAATCTGCTAAATTTGCAGTTGGCTATTTTTTTCTATCCGGTTTTACCAGCATAGCCAACAATTTATCAAAAGTAAAAGAGTTGCGTTTGCTTATAGGCAATACAACAAATCGGGAAACCCTGGAACAGCTTGCAGAAGGCTACAGGCGCCTGGAACTCGTTGCAGATGCCGCTGAAGCCCAAGCATATCCCAAACGCACTGAAACTAAAAGGATGTCATCTGAAACTGCGGATAATATACGAGGTTCTGTTGAGCTGATGGATCAGACAGATGATGGCGAGACTTTACTCAAGACTATAGTTAAAATGATTGAAGAAAAGCGTCTTAAGGTTCGTGTTTACACCAAAGGACGTTTACATGCCAAGGCATATATTTTTAATTATCAAGATGATGGAAGGTATGAAAAGGGAATCGGGATTGTCGGCTCAAGCAACCTTTCTCTTTCCGGAATAAGTCATAATACAGAGCTTAATGTTGTTGTTCAAGGAAACGACAATCATGCTGAACTGTCAAAATGGTTTAACCATCTATGGGATGAGGCAAAAGATTTTGATGCAACACTGATGGATGAGATCAAGCAGTCCTGGGCGGTTGCTGAAGTTCGTCCTTATGATATTTATATGAAAACTTTATATACTTTGGTCAATGACAGGCTGGAAGGCGGAGAAGAAAAAGAAGTTTTGTGGGATGATGAAATTACCAATCGTCTGGCTGATTTTCAAAGAGCTGCTGTAAAACAAACAGTCCAAATGATACGTGACTATGGCGGGGCTTTTGTGGCTGACGTTGTAGGGCTTGGTAAAAGTTATATCGGTTCCGCGATTATTAAGCATTTTGAACGGACAGAACATGCGAGATCACTTATTATATGTCCACCGGCTCTGATCGATATGTGGGTGCGTTATAATGAATTATATCAGCTTAATGCCCGTGTATTATCTATGGGGTATCTTAAAGAAGGAGAAAATGGTTCTTATTCATTTCTTTTGGATGATGTAAAGTACAAGGACAGAAACTTTGTTTTGATTGATGAAAGCCACAATTTAAGACATCAGGATACACAAAGGTACAAAGTGGTTCAGAATTTTCTTGCAGTAGCCGGCAAACGCTGCTGTTTTTTAACTGGAACGCCTCGCAACAAAAGCGCATGGGATCTTTATTATCAAATAAAACTTTTTCATCAGGATGACAAAACAGACCTGCCTGTTGATCCTCCGGACTTGAAAAGATATTTTAAACTTATTGAAAAGGGCGAGAAAAAGCTTCCGGATTTGTTGTCAAATATTCTTGTTCGACGAACCCGCAATCATATCCTGAGATGGTATGGTTTTGACTCAAAGACTCACCAGCCAATTGATCCATCAAAATTCTGGCAGTACAAAAACGGGCATAAACGCGCATACGTGCTTGTTGGCGGAAAGCATCAGTTTTTTCCCAATCGTGTGTTGAAAACCATTGAATACAGTATTGAAGATACTTATCAGGGTCTATATCAAGACTTGAGAAATTATCTTGGTAAATCCAGAAAAGGAAAACCAAAAAAGACAATAGAAGAAGAATTGACGTATGCGCGTTATGGACTATGGCATTATGTTAAAAAAGAAATGAAAAGAAAAGAACCTTACAGCAGTTTGAAACGCGCTGGAATTAATTTGCGCGGCTTAATTCGTGTTCTTTTGTTTAAAAGGTTTGAATCAAGCGTATATGCCTTTAAGGAAACAGTAAAAAAACTGCTTCTATTACACCAGCGATTTAGTGAAGCATTGGCTCAGGGTTTTGTCCCTGCGGGGGATGACGCGCGGGCTATTTTATATGAACCAAATCAAGCAGAAGAACAAGATCTGATGGATGCACTAAGGAAGGTTTCTGGAAAATATAATGTAGATGATTTTGAAATTGAAATCTTAAAGGAACACATTGAACATGATATCCAATTATTGAAGCAAATGCTTGCTTTGGTCGAACCTATAACACCCGAAAAGGATGCTAAGCTTCAGACATTAATAAAAGAACTGGAAACTGATCTTTTAAAAGCAGGGAAGTGTTTAATTTTTACTCAATATGCTGACACAGCACGATATATTCATGAAAACTTAAACCCTGGTGGCAAGCGAAAAGATGTCGATGTAATATACAGTGGTGATAAGAGTAAGGCTCGAATTGTAGGCAGATTTTCTCCTAAAAGTAATCCTGAATATAAATTTCAGAAGGGTGAAGTTGAATTAAACACACTTGTTTCAACTGATGTACTTGCCGAAGGGTTAAATCTTCAGGATTGTGACAAAATTATAAATTATGATCTTCACTGGAATCCAGTTAAGTTGATTCAGCGGTTTGGCAGAATTGACCGAATTGGCAGCAAAAATGATGTGATTTACGGATTTAATTTTCTGCCGGAAACAGGAATTGAAAAAAATTTGAACTTGCAAAAAAAAACTTCAAAACCGAATCCAGGAAATTCACGATACTATTGGAGAAGACGCTACTATACTCGACAGTTCGGAAAGAATAAATCAAGAAGCAATGTATGCTATCTATGAGAAGAAGGGTGACAGACAATTAAGCCTGTTTGATGACGATAAAGAGTACTATTTAGACTTAAATGAAGCAGAAGAAATTTTAAGACAGCTAAAAAGGGATAATCCAGGAGAATATGAACGGATTGCCAATCTGCGTGATGGTATCCGTACAGCCTGCCTTTCTAATCAAAAAAGACTTTACGTATTCTGTCAGGCAGGACGGTATCAACAGTTGTTTCTAATGGAAAAAAACGGAAAAGAAATTTCAAGGGATATTCCACATATTCTCGGAACAATTAAATGTGGCCCAACCCAGAAAGGCACAAAAGTTCCACCAAGGTATAATAAGTCCGTCATGCGAGTAAAAAGGATATTTACAGAAGAAGTCAAGCATCGTCAGGCAGAGCGAAAACACACTCTTTCACTGACAGTAAGCCAAAGATATGTCCTTCGGGAATTGCGAATATTATTTGGCGGTGCAGATGATGAAGATGTTAAAGGACAAATCAATATTTTGGAAAAGGCATTTCGCGGCCCCATAACAACTGCCATTAATAAAGAGCTAAACCTTTTACGCCGAAATGGAGTAATTGGTGAAAATTTATTAAAGTCCCTTGTACGGATTTACCATCAGCACAATATCAAAGAATGGATAGATCATCGCAGCCTGAATAATGAAAATTATGAAATTCCAAAAATTGTTTGTAGTGAAGGGTTTGTGTGAAAATTGGATTTCATTCTCCTTTTTTAAAGGCTTACGGCTGGGAGGATATAGACCTGGCTCATGATTTTTAAGAGGTCTTCATTCTTGACAGAAGTGAAGAATGAAGACATAACCCCTTGCTTTTTCTTGTGGTTACCTGAGTAAAGTAGATAACCCAATAAACTTATAGTGCTATGGATGTCCCCATTATTGTCTTATCAGTTCAATTAAAACCACCCGCATCATTTAGTTCGATTCCTTCAATCTGGGAAAACGCTGTGGCAATCAGCAGCACTGTGGTGTGGAAAAATATGATTTGATTATTTGATCTTTATGAAATTCAATGCTCGGCTGAAGAATTTTAAGCGAGTTCCCGAGTTCGATAATAATGGTTCCCGCACATGGACACCCTTTTTGCTTGACAAAAAATGCGTCAGTTTCTCTACGGTATTTTTCAAACCGCCTGATTAAATTTTTACGCTTCAGATCAATTTCCCCTATGCATTGGCTTGTGGCCTGGGTGCATAGAACACGGATATCCGGATGCTTATTCAAAGATTCAAAGACATGAGGGTTTGGATGATTGTATCTTGCCCCATCAGTTCCAACTGAAATAACGACCACAGTCGGAGATACGGTGTTTAATAACTCCTGCGGGTCTCTGCCTTTCCATGCGCCATGGTGCGGAAACTTCAAGACATCGCCGGATATTTCGGTTTCTGTTTTCTTCAGACAATCCCAACCAGCAGGTTCCAAATCACCGGTTAGAATTGCACTCGTTCCATTTCCTTTGATTTTCAGAACGGCGGAAATGTCATTCAAGCTTTTTCCTATAAGCTTAGGAATATCCACCCTCCATGGATGGATAAATTCGATGATTCCGGGAAGCGGTAGGCTTTTATCCGCATCTTTTGCCAAGCTTTTGAAACGATCTCGATGCAGGTCTGCCAATTTGAGTAATTCTGTAAGAAGGTCCTTGGATTGCCGTTTTTTGAAAGTTTCGTTCGGTGAATCATCGGAGTGTCCGTCTTCATCATCTCGAATTTGTTCCCATAATTTGGCATCTGGGAGATAGTAAAGAATCCGTTCACAACTCAGATTGAGTTCGCTCTTGATATTGGCAATCAGCCCTATGATGCCCTTGCAATGATCACGGTGTAGGTGTGTTACAATCAATCCTCGTATATACCGGATATCATATTTCTCAAGATAGCTGATAACCGCTTCGGCATCGAAGCAATCGACAATTACCGCTTCATGTGTTTCAGGAACGGATACAACAATCGTATCTCCTTGTCCTACATCAATAAAAGCGACTCTGACCGTGGTTTTTAATGTCATAAAATTTGGGGTTTCTTTTTAAGGGAGGACTTTTGCCAGTTTTCCGAATATCTCTTCTTCATTTAAATATGTATAATCCTGTGGTCTGAATTTCCCTAAATAAACATTCCCAAGACTACGTTTTCTTACATTCTCCCGCGGAATGCATGTCCGAAAAGCAACCTCCGGTCGCAAAAGCCAACCCGGCATGGATGGTGAAATCGGCACGGTTTGTAATTCATCAAAATCACTTATCCAGAGAGTTATTGTGCCGTTTTCAGCATCGATACTGTCCACCACGCCGGTCGTTTTCCATTTAGCGTCCACGTCTGGCAATTTATCTATAGTAGTCATTGGCTTTGTGTCCCATTCATAGATAGCTTTTACCCGCTCATATTCTTCATCGCTGAGTCTATATGCGTCCTTTAATACTTTATCTATTTTTGAATAAGCATCATCGGATGGTTTCCTGTTTTTTACTATGGACTCTTCTATTTTAAGCACCGCTTCTGTTAAAATCTCACAATCTTTCTTGCTCAGCGACGGAAAAGGTATGCTATTCACCGCACGCATCGGTATTTTAGGATGTTTCAGATGTTCAACGATCCAGGCATTGCTGATTTTCCAACTAATTACCGCTGCAACAACCTCATTAGTAATATATCTCTTTCCCATCTCAGATTTTGGCACAACGACTATAAAACTGTCCGAAACATAATATCCTCGTCTTTCAATTGCAACTTTTACACGTTTCCCCCAGCTTGGATTAGCATTAGAAGTAAGCAGTACTTTCCCCATTTTGAGAAGATGCTCTTTATCCTTTTCAGAATTTTGATTTTTTAATGGTCTTTTTAAGCTATTCGGATATATTATTTTTGATGCGGCATCATAAACAATAAAAAACGAATCTTTTATTACATTTCTTGCGCCAGTCAACCAATCAACTTCTTTCGGCTCATGGTAATCATACCATGGTTTGTCATCAGGATTCTCTCCCACAGTAGCTCCAGTAAAAGCAAACGCTATTTTAGAAAGGGGCTCACATCTCGATTGTATCCTTCCCCAAGAAGATTCGGGCAGAATTAATTTGAAATCCATTAAATGAGTATTTTTTGAAGATTTTGATTTTCTTGATTGTTTATTCCAACCAGACTGATCGGTATAGTATGCGGATCCGGTAAAAACTCCTGTTTCCTTAAACCTGTCGAGCATGTTTTTTTGTAATGTTCGAATCCTGACGGGAAAAGCACTTTGAGACTCATTCTGCTTTTTTTGGGCAAAAATTATAATTGAGTTTGCCGTTGCATCAGGAAAAAGGCCAATAGGCAATTCCCATATTTCCTGCACATCGCAATATTGCATAAGCTTTTTGCGAAGGTTCGGAGATGCCTCGGCAATAGTAAAGGATTGCGGCATGATCATGGCCATATATCCGCCGGGTGCAAGATGTCTGATTGCACATTCCATGAATTTGTCTGCCTTTTGATATCTATGCTTCTTTCCTGTAATTGTTTTTCGATCTCCTGCAAAAGGGGGATTACCCACAATGATACCAGGGCATGTTTGACCATATTTTTTTGCCATCCATTTTTCCGAATCACGGCTGTCTATATCCCAACTATCTTCGGATGTTGAAATGAGTAATCCCAAACCGGCCAAACGCGACGTAAAGTTATCCATGTCATTTCCGGTTATCAACTCCCGTAGCGGTTTCGCCTTCATGTCGATCATACGCGACATTCGTTCGAATCCGGCAATCAGGAAGCTGCCCCAGCCACAGGTCATATCCGCCACTACTCTTTTTTCAGGAGGCAGAAATTCCACAGGTATGTTGCTCCAGATGCGCCGGGTAAGGTGGAGCGGGGTGTCATAGCGGCCTAGTCTTTTTCTGTCTTCTTTGTCAGGATAAGCCTCTCTGTAGAGTTTTGTAAGCATTTCCGGGGAAAAGCCGGAGTAACACAATTCCGTCAAAATTTGATATGCCAAATCAGCGGCCTCCTTCCATTGTCGAAGGAGTTTTACATCGAAATAATTTGGGAACTTGCGCCTTGCTGCAGCTATAAGCGCTTCAATCCCTGGTTTTTCTTTTTGTATATCCCTGCCCAGCGTTCCGTTGTCCGCAAGTATAATGGCCCCCAAAAGCTGTATGGCAATATCGGTTACATCCTGCTTGGGTATGGCTGTCCCGGTGTGTGAATCCCGATGCACAGATAGATTATTGACCGCGCGCCCAAAATGTTTCACCAATGATTCCCCTGTTACATCGATAGCCCATAATGAAAGCTGAAACGAACCGGATTCCTTGAAACGCGGATGAGTGAATTCCTCTAAACCCTGTTTAACATCAATGATATGGTGACGTTTTAAATCCTCGGAATATTCCCGCAGGGCATTGGATAGATTGTCGTAGCTGACATTCGATTCGATTTCCCTGGATTCTAATTCTCTTGCTTTTCTATCCTTGACGGTGCTGAACCAGAACGAAAAGTTTTTTTTCTTGTCCCTGTGGATAAAATGAAAAGGTGCGGCGGAACGGGCAAGAATCGTAACGAGCTTGCGTTCATCCCCGTCATCCGTGGTGTTGAAAATAGAAAAACCCGTATAATCAGGCGTTCGATGTGTCTCATGAGTAAAGGCAATTGCGTTGGCTTTGAATTTTCGTCCATCGATGCCGGGAAATGGATATTCTTCCTTGATCATCGTTTTGGGTGTAAAATCGTATTCTTTCAGGACATCGAAAACCGCCATGCGGGCATTTTGATTCAGCGGCTTAAATGGGAATTCCTGCATGTGAAATTTTGATAAAGACATTTTGGGTTCCTTATTGATTCAAGCTCCAATGATTTTGTGGATTTTTTTCCGCCCGTCGATATTTCCGTTTTTTGAATAATCGTATTCCGCTTTTTGCAGCTTGATCATTTCCGATTCGATTTTGCCGGTGTCAAATGTAAAGTATTGTTGTCTTGTGATTGCGCTGAAATAATTCCCTTTTTCCACAACAATCATGTCGATGCCGTCCGTGTGAATCATCAACCGGGTCATGGGATCTTCGGTATCCGGCAGTATTCGAGACAAATTGTCAATGCCCTTCCTTACTTTCTGAAGACTCAATCCATTCCGCCTTAACTGGACCAAAACCCGCAATTTAACGATATCCCTGAACGAATAATAATGGATTTTGCCGATAGGTTCGGGTGTGATAATACGTATCTTGACCCAATATTTAAATTGATTTTCCGTGGCTCCAGTTAGCTTGCGCACAAATTTTGTTGAGTAGTTGTGATCCATAAATCGGTTGAAAATATCTCCATTTAGGATTTTTTTAAACCAATATAATACACAGAAACACTCGTCAATAAAAAATTTAGATCCGAGTGGCAAAAAGGGGGGGGGTTGAATTTAGGCCTTTTTTTTCATTTGTTTGAGGTAATGAAGTCATAAACCACGTCAAGCCGGAATAGGTGCGCCGGGAGAGGTGGCTTCGCTGTTACATCTTGATTAGCACATTAGTGGAAGTAGAAGAAACCGTGCCGATTGTCCTCTACCGAAAAAAAGTGGGGGGATTTCTCTCCGTTGTAGAAACGGCTGAGCTTCTGAACATATTTCTCATCGTTTTAATGGCTCTGTTTTTGAACGCACATGGCCGTGCTGAGCTCCCTGTACAAATTCTTTGCCTCCTGATGAATAGGAGGGCTTTTCAAACCTTTGATGCTGGCTGTGCGGGTGAAAAAGGTCTCCAGTACTTGTCGGGCGGCTTCCAGTTGACCGGCCATACGGTAAAGAAGAGCCAGGCCGTAATAAGCGTTTGGGACATCCTGGATTTTTATCGCCTTCTTGAAAAGGATCTCAGCTTTCTGAAATTTCTCCTTCTCCATCATCAGAGTTGCGGGACGAGTTGCGGGACATACATTAGTTTATAAGTTGACAGGGTACTTGAAGTATGATATCTGGATTGCATGCCACGCCAATCAAGGATAGATGCGTCGGGTGCGCTCCATCATATTAGGGCGGGCTTCAGATGGCTTCAGGGACGGACGAGTTGCAGAATTGTTGGACTTAAAACCTGAGCAGGTATTGGCCGTCGGGAAATATAAAAAGACGGTTGCGGCTCGCAGTTTGCTCTTTTTCTGGGCAACGAGCAGTTGGGAATAAGTCAAAACGAATTAGGGCAAAACCTGAAGATTTCGCAACCCGCAGTCAGTTTATCGGTTAAATGCGGAGAGCAATTGGTTATACGCTACAATTACTCGTTAAAAGCTTAACAGTAACTTATAAACTAATGTACGTCCCGAAAGCCGTCCCTGAGTGCTATTGGACGAAAGAGACGGATGGACTTCCATTGAATGGGCCAGCCATGCCTGCAGCTCTCTATGAAAAAGTATGTGTGAAATCACCCGACAATGCATACCTGGTGGAAATACTACTCAGTGAAATTGATATTCAGAATCACACATGTACAATCTCAGTAACGATCAAAGACCTGCCGGCACACACAATAGTGCGAGTCCAAGAGTTTACGTTGACAGAATTTGATTTCCCTTTTACCGATAATACCAGAATCGATAAGGATCACCGTTTCAGTCTTGTCATTGATAATTTTCTTGGAATTGACTTTCTACCTGAAGAAGAGATAACAGTAGGCCTCAGGCTGCTCTGGTTTCAAAAAGATTTCATCACTTCCCGCGAACGGCCCCTCAACTACAGCGAAATACGAAAGTTGCTGAACGTTGATTGAGGATTTCGCGTACATGGCGCTATTTCAGAGGAAAGATGGAGGAACAAATGCCGGCGAAAGATTGGCTCATAGGAACGCTTAGACCGGATGGTTATCTAAGAACAGAATCCGGAGAAATTTTGCTCACCACGCTCCCAAAAGGTGCGTCACAGCCACCTGAGGCTGCAACATTGCCTGTGGCTGAAGAAGATCTGAGCAAGACTGCACTGGTCGGAGGAGACCTTGTCGGCGGAGTTCTCTATTCGGCACAGGTAGTGGAAACTCTGCCCCGTTTAACTGGTGTTTTGATTCAAAGACTAACAGAAAAGGGCATCGTTTCTTTAACGGAGATTCAAGAGCGCCTGTCCGAGTTGGAAGGTGAGCAGGAAATAGGGCAACCGAAAAAGCTTTGTGCTCTGGTCATTGGGCACAAGAAAAGCTCTCCTGGTGCGGTCAACGAAAGCACGGGCCTTACCGAGTTCGATTTCAACGAGGATCTGGCCATTCGCATTGAAAAGAAGGTTAAGAAGACGGAAGTCCAGCGAATTTACAGAAGAACATATAAGGAACTTCCTGATGATATAAACACTCTTGATCCTGATTTTATCGTCAGCCTTCATTGTAATGCCTTTAATGGAAGGGCATCAGGTACCGAAGTGCTTTACTATCACAAATCTGAAAAGGGCAAGAAAATGGCCGAAATTCTTCTCAATCATCTTGTTGAACATCTAAAACTACCTGACAGAGGAATAAAGCCAAAGACGGCTGAAGATAGAGGTGGCCCTCTTTTGCGCTATACAAAGGCTCCCTGTGTTATTGCTGAACCATTTTTTATTGACAACAATAGTGATCTATCAAGGGCACAGGAAGATGAAGATATTGATGAGTTAGCGGTAGCCTATGCAAAGGCTGTTGAGGAAATTTCTCAAATTGTTTAAAAAGACTATACATACGAATCAGGTATAATACGTCCCGGAAATTGACAGATACCATTTACCAGAGGCATTGTCTATAGCAGAACCCTGGGGCTTTGCCCCAATTACTTGAAAGGAGGGTATTATGCTGGTTTTTATCAGTGACTTGCATTTTGTGGATGAAACTGCTGGAAAACATAATATTCCGGCTTCGGCTTTCGAAACATTTCTCACCAACGTTAAAGTCCATGCAGATAAGGCTAAAGCTAAGGAGTTAAAGATCGCCTTTCTTGGTGATATATTTGATATCCTTCGAACCGAAGAATGGTTTAAAGAAGAGGAGGTTGACCGGCCATGGGGAAACAACAATACAGCTAAAATGCGGGAAAGAGCCAGAGCAATCTTAAGCGAGATAGAGGAAAAAAACAGGGATACATTTAAACTCTTCGAGCCGGCTGCTATTGGAAAACGTTTTGGGAATATTGAAGTGGAGACCGTCTATATACCGGGAAACCACGACCGGCTCTGCTGGTTGACAGATGACCTGAAAGGAAAAGTTATAGAACTTCTCGGCTTGAAAGATAGCAACCCGGAGAATTTCAAGCACCACTTTTCCAATACTGAGTATGGGGTATACGCGCTGCACGGCCATTGCTTTGATAAATTCAACTACGAGGGAGGCCCGGGCCGCACCGATAAAGACTACAAGCTTGTGCCTATCGGCGACCCCATAACAACGGAACTCATTGCCAAACTTCCTTGTAAACTCATGAAAAATGTTGAAGCCAGCGGCAATCTAAGTGAAGAAGAGCAGGAAAATTTGAAAAGAAATTTTCAGGAGATTGAGAATGTGCGTCCATTCTCAGCGACCTTGAAATGGCTCATCTATCAGGTGGAGGCCAACCGGGATCTAAAGGAGATTATCGAGAACACGGTTGACGAAGTGGTGAAAGAATTTCAAGAGCTGACATTTGTAAAAAAATGGTACGATCGTCATGATCGATGGTACAACCCCTTCGACACGGCTGACCAGATACAGGGTGTCCTTTACTTCCTTGAGAAATTCAAGGTTTTTTCCACGGGCAGGTTGTTGGACATTGCAGATAAAATCGCGGCCCTGTTTGGTGAAGATGAATTGCTTAAAGGAGCGACAAACTTGTTCTCTGAGCTTGACAGCCGCATACAGTACA
>JAYEFW010000125.1:0-3972 GCA_034658795.1 Thermodesulfobacteriota bacterium | reverse complement strand
CTGTCTTAAAAATTTTTTTAAACTTGTCATCCGGGCTTCCGATTACAAGTGTCCGGCTAATATCAGAGCAGTAACCGTTTAGTCTTGCTCCCCAGTCAAAAAGAATCGGTTCACCTTTATGAAATTTACGGTTTCCGGGAATTGCATGGGGAAGTGCGCTGTTTGGACCTGATGCCACAATTATCGGAAACGATAAAGAGTCAGCGCCGGCTTCACGCAAATTTTTCTCAAGTATCCATGCTGCCTCTTTTTCCGTCATTCCCGGCTTAATGATATTTTCTGCAAAATTTATGAACACTGATTCAGCAATAAATAATGCTTTTTTTATTTCTTCGACTTCTGTGTGTTCTTTTACTGCACGCAGACATTCCATAATGTTGTCAGCTTCAACAAGCTCAACATCTATATCGGAAGAACTGAACTGCTCGTAGATTTTATTATATTGCATATATGACATGCGTACACTTTCAAAGCCGAGCCTTTTTGTTTTAAGAGTATTGATAATATTTGGGAGTTCCTTAATCAGTCCCTTTTTATAACAAATGATTTCATAAAGAGGTGCTTCCTTTGCTGCCTGCAGGTCATTGCGCGAATCTGTAACCAGTATTAGTCTTTTATCTGTTATAAAAAGAGCCCCTGCTGTTTCATCAAACTGGGTATCCTCGCCTGTAAATCCGCTTAAATAACGGCGATTTTCCTCAACAAGTACCAGCAGGGTGTCAATATTATTTTCTGCAAGAGATTTCCTGAGCCTTTCCACTCTTTTTTCAATTGTTTTTTCCAAATTAATCTCCTAAATTAAATATTTTTTACAAATAATATGGCATCCTTACAAGGTTCTACCATTCCGTCGAGATAGAATGTGGCAATAGGTTCTCCCTCAGGGAAAGTCCCAAAGAGTACAGGAGGAAGAAACTATGAAGAACTATGAAACATTATCACATGTAAGATGGAACTGTAAATATCATTTGGTTTTTATTCTAACATAGAAAACCTGGCCCTGATGGCCAGGTTTTCTATGTTAGAATAAAAGTTAGGGGGAATGACGGGTGGAAGGAAAAGAACTTGGTTTATGGCGCTCTTCTGTTATTGGAGCTATAGGGTTACTCGTTTTTCTTAGTATTTGGGAAGTTCTTGTGAGAACAAATGTTATTGATCCTTTTTTTTTGCCGGCGCCAACCCAGGTCATTGATAAAGCAATTCAAATGACTACCGCTAAAGATGCCGTTTTATTAGCAGACATTAAAATAAGCGCAACAAGAGTGCTGACAGGGTTTTTATTGAGTGTTCTTGTAGGTGTACCTGCCGGGTTGATTATGGGGATGAACCCGGTTGTTCGTGCTGCAATAAATCCGATTATTTCAATAATTCGACCTTTGCCCGCATTAAGCTGGATCCCCCTGTCTATGCTCTGGTTGGGTATTGATGAGCAGCAAAAGTATGCAATTGTTTTTATGGGGAGTTTTGCTTCCATTTTAGTTTATACCACAGATGCAACCATGCGTGTGGATCCCACTCTTCGACGAGCTGCCATGAATCTTGGTGCTTCACCGCTACAGATACTTCGTTATGTTATTCTCCCTGGAGCATTGCCGGACCTGTTAACAGGCCTTAAGGTTGTTCTTGCTATTGCATGGACATGTGTTATTTCAGCCGAAATGGTTGGCGCTAATAGTGGTTTAGGATTTCGAATCTGGACTGCTAAAGAATGGTCTGATACCGGTCAGGTTCTTGTGGGCATGATTAGTATCAGTGTTACAGTGCTGGTATTGGATATTCTTTTTCGCGGGTTAGAAAGAGTGCTTTTGCCCTATCAAAGGAAAACTTCCGGAACATGAGCGAAGTATTAATTAAATTTGACAATATAACAAAACGCTTTTCTTTACGTAAAGGTGATATTGTAGCAGTAAAAGATTTCTCCCTTGAGATTAAAAAAGGTGAAATATTAACAATAGTGGGCGCTTCGGGATGCGGCAAAACACATGGTCGCAGGATTTTTAACTCCCAGTTCAGGGAACATTTTACTCGACGGGCAGCCTATAACAAAAATTGAACCGCGATGCGGTATGATTTTTCAAAATTATGCCTTATTTCCATGGCTGAGTGTGAGAAAAAATGTTGAGTTTGGGCCTAAAATAAACGGCGTTTCTAAAAAGGTGCGAAGAGAGGAATCAGCTAAGTACATAGAAATGGTTGGCTTAAAAGGATTTGAAGATGCCTACCCTGGGGAGCTGTCAGGAGGAATGCGCCAGCGTACTGCTCTATGCAGGGTGCTGGCAAATAAGCCTGACATTCTGTTGTGTGATGAGCCTTTTGCGGCTTTGGATGCAATGACGAGGCAGATCATGCAGCAAGAGCTTTTGAGAATTGTCAATGAATCGGGACAAACTGTGCTTTTTATAACCCACTCTATTGACGAAGCGCTTATTTTAAGCGATAAAATTGTTGTTATGTCTGTTCGACCAGGAACAGTCAAAGATATCTATGACATTGAACTCCCCCATCCCGGAAAGGTTGAGGTTCAACTCACTGATGAATATCTAAAATTAAAACGACAGATATGGGCTATGGTTGAAGAGGAAGTAAAGATATCGATGAATATAGTTTCGAGTTAACTATAGACTTTCAGATAATTAATTTCACTGTGTTATCAGTCGTCGACGTATAACTAATACGCCTTCCTCCTTCTGGCCTTGTGAAATTAATTATCTGAAAGTCTATACAGATGTACTGATTGATGTTGGTTCTTGCCTGGTTCCCATGCTCCAGCGTGGGAACTCAATTACTGAAAAATAGTTGAATTAAGCACACAGTTGTGTCATTAAAAACCTTGTATCGAAGTTGCAAGAAATTTTTATAAAAACTCTTGAGGAAACGGCATTGTTGATAGATCGTTAGGTCTCGCTAAAAAATAACTTGGCATTTTTGCATCCCGACTTCACCATATCTTTAATCGATTTTCATTCGCAAAAGTCCTCGAAATAGCTCGCTATTCCTGCGGTTTTGCTCAATCAGATCGATTAAATCTACGGCAAATTTGAGCGCAAATTCTACCAAGTTATTTTTTAGCGAGCCCTTAATCTCTAATAATGTTGAAAGCAGGGAAAAATGAATAATTTAACAACATGCATATTGACGTTTTTGTTAGTGGTATTTTTGTCATTTGAAAGTGGCGCAGATGAATCAGTAATGGATACGCAACACGCGATACCTCAAATGAATGTTAACTCAAACCATGACCAAAAATCTTCTAATACTTCTAACATTATTAAGCTGGGTTTGGAAGATTTTATCAAACTGGTAAAAGAAAAAAATGAAAGCATTATTGTTCAGCAATTAGAATGGGAAATCAGCGGGGATGAGATCAAAAATGCCAAATCTATTTTTGAGCCGGAAGTTGCAGGATCTTACGAACATGAAAGAAGCAAGGAAAAATATTCAGAAGAGGAAAAAGCAGACTTGTTTAGTGCTTTATATGGTGCTACTGGCAACGATCGCGATGAGCGAAATAATAATTATAACATTGCGCTTGAAGGATTGCTTCCAACAGGAGCGCGTGTAAGCCTCGGCTACACATTGCAGGAACTTTCCAATAACTTCAACGAAGATACCGGTAAAGAATACCAGACCTTTATTGGCGCAAGCCTCACACAACCTTTGTTAAAAAATGCCGGTTTGAAAACTACTATGGCCAATATCCATATTGCTGAGGCGGATTACGACATAGCATTGCATACATATCGCCAGCAGATGATGCAAGTTGTTTCCAATGCAGTTGCAGCGTATTGGAATCTCTATCTGGCTCAGGAGAAATACAGAATGAGGCAGGACTCCGTAAAGATTGCCGAGCAGGTCTTGAGGGATAATCGCGAACGAGTCAAAACGGGAAAGATGGCAGAAACAGAGGTCATGGAGGCAGAAGCCGGTCTTTTGTTACGCAAATCCCTGGAAAGCGAAGCAAAGCAGGACATT
>JAYEFW010000124.1:0-3986 GCA_034658795.1 Thermodesulfobacteriota bacterium | reverse complement strand
TTCAGATGGCAATTATATGGTGTTTTGAAGAGATGGGGGTTGTTTCACTTCCAACCTACAGCGCCTCTTACAGACAGTATCGAAACAAATTCCCCTCAGAGGGAGTTACGGTATTACTCGAAGTAAGTGAAGTTACCAAACGCAAATTTAAAGGAGACTTTACATTTCTCGATAAGAATAACGTGGTTGTTGCTCAGTTGACAGGCTATGAAGCTGCAATGGACGATTCTTTGTTTAAGGCATTTAAAATGCAGGGATCGGGGGTCAGGGGTTAGGGATCAGGAGAAGTTCCCGATCCCCGGCCCCTAATCCCTGATCCCTGACCCCTGCCCTCTGATCCCCGATCCCTGCCCTCTTTTTACGCGTAACAGCCCGGGGCTGTTGTGCATGTACATAAGGGATGAAGAATATCCTGCATCCATAAAATATTTTTCAAGAACATCAAAAAGAACCGGACGATCCGGCCAGGTGAACATTTTTTTACGCTTATTAAATTCATCCCATTTATCCCGGGCCCGTGGTTTTTCTATAAACACCTTTTTCTTTGCAGGTTCACAGAGAAACATTTCGCAGACAATCGGCTTAACCCGCCACAGACAACCATGCTCCCCAAGATAAATGCACTTATAACCATTATTGGGTCTTTGAAGAACTTTCAACAGTACTTCAATCTCATTTTTTTGAGAAACCAGAACATTGATAACCACATCAGCAAAAAAAGTAATGATGCCTTCACGTGAACAACAGGCGCTGATATTTTTTTGATAGCAGTTTTGAGTGCATATCTCACCAAAATGTTCGGACAGAAAAATATCTATATCTTTTCGAAACAAAAGATAATCAGCAACTAAAGATTCAAGCTCACGTCTTTCAGCAGGAAAAAGACCTGCAAGATATTGATGGACCATGGATAAAGCATCTGTCTGTTCTTTCTGATAGGAACTCATTTTTTACGAGACCTTTGAAAAATGTTCAATTTTGTTCAAGTTCAAGGAGGGCGAAAATTTTAAATGCAGGAATACATTGAGTATTTCGAGGCTTAAAATTTGAGCCTGACGCCGAAATTGGGCAAAAGGGGACGTTTTGCAAAGGTCTCATGGCTTGATTCCGCAACAACTGCCGGGCCCAGCGCAGCCGGCTTCGCTTGGAGTAGATCCGCAGCAAGTAGTATCTCCATGCCCAGGCACACTGTGCTGTGAAGCCCCTGAAAACGATGAATGAGCTGCAAGTAATTTTTTTAGATTAGAACTTCCGCATGAATGGCACTTCGGTTGATCCTCTGAACCGGTAATAAGGAGTTCGCTGGATTTCCCGCAGTCCAGACAAAGAAAATCAAATAACGGCATAATTTTCTCCCTATAAAAATATAATAAAATAATAATAATAGAAATAACTATCCCAAATAAAAAACGATCGATTCCTTCTCAAGCCCGATGGCTGCCCGAAGAATCTTTTGTATTCTATCTTGTTCAGGCAGGTCCCCGGACAGAATGAAATCCTTTTTTTCCTTCCTGCCGAATACCTGGAGGTCCGCTATCGCCCGTAGATACAGAGCTGCTTCTCCTTCCGGATCAAAAACCGTAGGCTTTTGTTCCTGATCCGCAAGATCCGCTCTCATGGATGCAAAGACCTTTTCGTGTTCGGCTTCCATTGCAGCGAGATCAAGAAAGAGTTGAGAAACCCGGGCATCTGATATGCTTTCGGCCATTTTCCGGTAAAATTCTTCCCCGTTTCTTTTAATCTGTTCAGCCATCTCAAATATTTCATCTGCATTAAAATCGTAACTCATGGTATTGTTTTCCTTTTGAAAAGCGCGGATTAACTTACTCGACTACTCAACTACTACAATCGTGGATCAACGTGGTCGGGTCCTCCGCATTCCGGCGTGTAGCAGGTGACGTTTTTAAAGTCACACTTCTCGCCGCATGAAGGACAACTAACCGGCGGTATTGTCGCTGTAATGAGAAACCCGCACTTTCCGCATTTCCAATAGGTCTGCTTGCATTGAGGGCAGATATCCCCCACAAATTTCCCTGAAGCTGTGTAGCCGCAGTGCGCACACACCGATTTTTCCTCTTTATCTCCCATGTTGTTTCCCTCCTTTTTACCCAAGCTTAAATCCCCGCAGGCGAAGCGAATTGCTCACCACAGAGACCGAGCTCATAGCCATAGCAGCCGCTGCAAATACTGGATTCAAAAGAATTCCAAAAAAAGGATATAATACCCCGGCTGCAATCGGAATCCCCAGGCTATTATAAAAGAATGCCCAGAAAAGGTTCTGTTTGATTATTCGCATGGTCTGGGACGAAAGCTTGATAGCTGCCGAAACGGATCGCAAATCATCTCTGATCAGGGTAATGTCAGTCGCTTCCATGGCCACATCCGTCCCCGCGCCAACGGCAATCCCGATGTCAGCAGTTGTCAGGGCAGGCGGATCGTTAATGCCGTCTCCCACCATGGCAACTATCTGCCCGCGCGCCTGCAAGCGCTTTATCTCTTCAGTCTTATCACCTGGAAGTACTTCGGCCAGTATCTGGTCGATTCCAAGAGCATTGCCTACGCCCTGGGCTGTCTTTTTGTTGTCTCCGGTAATCATGGCCACATGCAATCCCATGGCCTTCAAATCATCAACTGCTTTGGCGGCAGATGCCCTGGGCACATCCAAAAGAGCAAGAAAGCCTATGACCCGGCCTTCTTCGGCAACAAAAACAAATGTTTTGCCTTGACTTGCGAGCCTTTCTGCCTTTTTGTCCAGGCCACTTAACCTGATGCCCTCTTTTTTCATGAGCCGCAGATTGCCCTTGCTCCAAGGCCTGACAGCGCTTCAAAGCCAGCCACCGCACCAGCGGACACCGCTTCCTCACGGGCTTTCTGCACGATGGCCTGAGCCAGGGGATGTTCTGAAACGGCTTCAATGGAAACGGCGACCTTTAGAAACTCTTCTTGCTCTGTACCCTCTAAGGTCAGTACATCTGTAACCTCCGGTTCTCCTTTTGTCAACGTGCCGGTCTTGTCAAAAACCACTGTGCTCAGTTTGCATGCCCTCTCCAGGCTTTCCCCACCTTTGATCAATATGCCGTTTTCGGCCCGCAATCCGGTGCCGACCATCACTGCGGTAGGTGTTGCCAAGCCCATGGCGCATGGGCAGGCAATGATCAGTACCGATACAAAATTGAGCAAGGCGCGGCTGAACGTCGGCTCTGGCACGAAAAAGTACCATACAATGAAAGTCAGCGCCGCTATGCCAAAAACTACGGGTACAAAGATAGCTGCCCTTTCTTGCCCTATGAAACAAATCCACATCCGCAAACTCGTATTTGACTGTACAGTCGTCCAAAAACCTTTTCGTGCTTTTACTCTACGTAACCGGTCACAGCCTGAGTCAAAGCGAGAAACAGAAGAACGAGATTGCTCAGGCCATGAATCATTGGAAGGGCTGTTCGCTTCTTTTTGTTGCGGTTCATGTATAGACCGGACGCAGCACTAAAAATGATAAATGGAGTCATTACGAGTGCGACCCTACCATGAAACCCGGTTATGAGAAACCCGTTCCAGTAAAAATACACCATAGTCATGCCACCCATCATGCCGCCCAACAACGCCAACATAGCTATCTTTCCCAGTAGGACATGCCGTTTCCATTTGAAAAGTGTCTTCTGATGAAGATGAAGTGAACGAAAGCGCTGAACCCCGAGGTAGAACACATACAAGGTCAACATTACAGCCGAAAATTGAATGATCGGGTGAATCACAAGCATGGCAGACCTCATTGGAGCCAAGGGAGCAAAGGCTTTCCCGTTAATAGTTGAGTCTATTTAAATTCATGCGACAGAATAAAGTCATTATTGACTCTGGTTCTGTGGCAGCCAATACAGCCCGCTGGTTTGCCAAAAGGCTTGGCCGATCCCTGATCCCTGACCCCCTGTTCCTAACTTCACTTTATTACTTCAATGTCAAGAGTAGCAGTATTCACCTTTACCGGAGCA
>JAYEFW010000123.1:0-3989 GCA_034658795.1 Thermodesulfobacteriota bacterium | reverse complement strand
AAGATGTCTAAGCTTGAAATAACGATTGACGGCCAAACATTATGGGTTGATCCCGGCACAACAATTTTAGAAGCTGCAAATGCGGCAGGGGTCATTATTCCAACGCTATGTTATGTGCCGACAAAGACGGTCGAACATCCCTGCGGTATATGTGTAGTCGAAGTCGAAGGTAGAGAGGATTTATTGCCGGCCTGCTCCACTCCTGTGGAAGACGGCATGAAAGTTGCTACTCAAAGTGATCGCGTTATAGACTCAAGGCAGCGCGTTTTAACAAGCATGCTGTCAAGGCATTACGGCGATTGCATTGCGCCATGTTCTCAGACTTGTCCTGCCCATATCAATATTCAGGGATATCTCAGCCTGATTGCACGTGGTGAGTTTATTGAAGCTCTGAAACTTATCAAAGAGAAGAACCCCCTTCCACTTTCCATAGGCAGGGTATGCCCGCATTTTTGTGAATCAAGATGCCGCCGCATTCTTATTGAAGAGTTTATATCTATAAATCATTTAAAACGCTTTGTGGCGGATTACGCTATTCAACATAAAGATACTGATGTCATCCCGCCCGCTCCTTCTTCCGAGCATAGAGTCGCTGTGATAGGGGGAGGTCCCGCCGGTCTTTCCGCTGCTTATTATTTATCACAGATTGGTCATTGTGTAACTATATTCGAGGCCATGCCGCAACTCGGAGGCATGCTTCGTTACGCTATACCTGAATTTCGTCTTCCCAAAAAGATAGTTGACCAGGAAATAGAGAGTATACTCAGAGCAGGGGTGAATACCAGAATCGGGCAGAGGCTGGGAGTTGATTTTACTATTAAAAGCCTTAAAGAGGAAGGTTTTGAGGCTATTTTCCTGGGTATAGGAGCTTGGAAAAAACAGCAATCAGGCATTGAAGGAGAGGATCTGGATGGAGTGCTTTCAGGCTCTGATTTTCTTCTCAAGGTAAGCCTTGGGCAGGCTCCTGTAATAGGCAGAAGAGTCGCAGTTATAGGCGGCGGTGATGCGGCTGTTGATATAGCCAGGACTTGCGTGAGGATGGACGTAGATGAAGTCGTTGTTATATATCAGCGTTCAATGATGGAGATGCCTGCAATTCACAGGGAAGTCAAGGAAGCTGAAAAAGAAGACGTTAATTTTATTTATATGACAGGCCTTTCAAAGATTAGCAGGGAAAAGAACTTTTTTAAGCTTGAAACAGTCAGAATGAAATTGAGTGAGCCTGATGAGAAAGGGAGACGTCTTCCCATTCCTTTTTTAGGCTCAGAACAAATTCGTGAAGCAGATACTGTAATTCTGGCGCCCGGACAGATTCCTGACCTTTCATGGATGGAATTGCCGGATGAAAACATAAAACCTCATGTTCTTCCGGGCGGTACCATTATTTCCAGCCCTCAGACATTTCAAACTTCAGAAAAAGGGGTTTTTGCAGGGGGTGATGTCGTCCGTGGTCCCAGAACAGTTATCCAGGCAGTTACCGGCGGCAGAAAGGCAGCTAACGCCATCCATTCATATCTTACCGACACGCCCTTGCCCTCTCCGAAACGCCAGCTTAATTTTACTAAGGGTAAAAAGTTTGAAGATGTTGATTTACATAATTTCGAGAATATTACCCTTCGTCTCGGGGAAAAGATGCCGGTCAGGGCGCCGGAAAGGCGTACAAGGGATTTTGACGAAATAGAACTGGGATTCACCGAGGAAACAGCTTTACGTGAGTCTAAAAGATGCTTGCACTGCGGATGCGTGGCTCTTAATAAATGTGAATTGCGCAGCCTGTCCATCGAATACGGGGTTAGATTTCCGGTTTCAAAAATGCTCAAGCGCCGTCAGTATCCGATAGACAGCAGCCACCCCTTTATTGTTATTGATCCGAACAAGTGTATATTTTGCCAGCGTTGCGAGAATAGCTGTGAATATGGAGCCCTTGAGCTGGAAGGAAAAGAGTTTGAAGAGGACGGGTTCCCCGGCATTGTTTCTATTAAAATTAATGACAAATGTGTTTCCTGTGGAGCCTGTGTTGACAACTGTCCAACCGGTGCTCTTGTGAAAGAAAATGTTACCCTGCCTGTTGCTGCAAACGAAATTAAGAAGATTAAAACAGTTTGTCCTTTTTGCGGCTGCGGATGTTCTATTATTTTGAATGTTAAAGGCCAGACGATTGTAGAAGTTACCTCAGATTCAAACGATAGTCCCAATTTTGGAAATCTATGCGTCAAGGGCAGATTCGGAAGCGAGTTCGTCCGTCATCCGGACAGGCTTAAGACTCCGCTTGTAAGAAAAGGAGAATATTTCTGGGAGGTAAGCTGGGAAAAGGCGATTTCGCTGATTGCCCGGAAACTTTTGGAGATAAAGGCCGAATCTGGCCCCGATAGTCTGGCTGGTTTGAGTTCGGCAAAGTGTACCAATGAAGAGAATTTTCTTATGCAGAAATTTATGCGAGCGGTTGTTGGTACCAACAATATAGATCACTGCGCCCGTCTCTGACATGCCCCCACTGTGGCCGGGCTGGCCGCATCGTTTGGAAGCGGGGCAATGACCAACTCTATAGCCGATTTTAGAAAGGCCGATGTTATCCTCTTGACGGGGAGTAATTCTACCGAAAACTATCCTGTCATAGCTCTTAATATGAAAAAGGCTATAATTGAGAACAAGACAAAACTGATAGTTGTTGATCCCCGTGAAATCGAGCTGGTGAAATACGCTGAAATCTGGCTGCGCCCCAAACCCGGGACAGACGTGGTCTGGTTAAACGGTATGATGTATGTCATCATAGAAGAAGATCTTTATGATGCCTCTTATGTGGCGGAAAGAACCGAGAATTTTATGGCCATGAAAGAGACGGTGATGAAATACAATCCTGAATTTGTTGAAAGACTCACCGGCATACCTCCCGAAGATCTTAAAAAAGCGGCACGCATTTATGCTCAAGCCCAAAAAGGCTCTATTGCATATGCTATGGGTATAACCCAGCATGCATTTGGGACAAATAATGTTAAGTCAATAGCAAATCTGGCCATGTTATGCGGCAACGTCGGGATCGAAGGTGGGGGAGTTAATCCTTTGCGTGGCCAGAATAATGTGCAGGGAGCCTGTGATATGGGTGCTCTTCCCAGTGTTTTTCCTGGTTACCAGAGTGTTTCCGAACAGAAGAATGTTAAAAAATTTGAAGAGGCCTGGGGCATTAAGCTTTCCTCAAAACCAGGACTTGCCGTAACGGATATGTGGTCTGCCGTTCTTAAGGAAAAGTTAAAAGGTATTTATATAATAGGTGAAAATCCTGTTGTAAGCGATCCTAATCTAAAACATGTTAAAGATGTCCTTAAAAAACTGGATTTTCTCGTTGTTCAAGATATTTTCATGACAGAGACAGCGAGACTTGCCCATGTAGTACTTCCTGCTGCGAGTTATGCAGAAAAAGATGGTACATTTACCAATACTGAAAGGCGTGTTCAGCGCGTGAGAAAGGGAATAAAACCTATTGGCGATTCAAGGCCTGACTGGAAAATAATATGCAGTTTATCCGAGAAGATGGGAACCCCGATGAATTATAATCATCCTGAAGATATTATGGAGGAGATTGCCGGCCTTGTGCCGAATTACGGGGGGATTCACTACGAACGGATAGAAAATCATGGACTTCAATGGCCATGCACAAGCTGGGAGCATCCCGGCACACCATATCTTCATAAAGATAAATTTACCCGTGGAAAAGGCCTGTTTCAATCAGTTGAATTTATCCTTCCAAATGAGCTTCCAAATAAAGAATATCCCTTCCTTCTTTCAACCGGAAGAGAACTCTATCACTACAACAGCGGCACTATGACCCGCAAGGTTAAGGGGCTCCATGCCATTTCACCTGAAGTTATTGCGGAAATTCATCCTTTGGACGCTGAGAAAAAGGGAATAGAAAACAAAAATATAGTTAAGATCATATCCCGCCGCGGAGAGATTAAAGCCCGTGTCAGCATTACAAGAAGAAGCCCCGAAGG
>JAYEFW010000122.1:0-3990 GCA_034658795.1 Thermodesulfobacteriota bacterium | reverse complement strand
TCATTTTGTATCTTAAGAATAATTACAGATAAAGCCAAAATAGGCGCCCGCATCAATTTTGAAAAATCTATTCCGGGATATCAATCAGATATAGATATTTTGAAGTTCGTAAAAGGTATCCTTCAAAAATCACAATAGAGAATATTATTATATACAATATTAATAAAATATCGTTTTCCATACTGGTCTTTCTCTTACTCTTTGCCGGCAATACACTTGCCTTGGACAAATACTACCTTCTGGGCAAGGGAAACATTGCCAGAGATGAAGGCAGGATTAAAGAGGCCATAAAATACTACCAGGAATATATTGAATCCCATCCAACCACGCGGGATGCACACTCAGCTCAATACCATAAAAGAATACAATATTACATAAGAAACCTGCTCATAGCCTATTCAAACCTACTTGACTTATACAGGGAAAACAGGGAAAGCGAGGCAGTCGATAAATGGATCAATAAATTAAAGGGTGCCTATTTAAGCAGTAGTTTTGGATCAAAGAATATGTATATTAATTTATCTTGACAATAGCCATTTAGAAGATGGCACAGACATTTTCAGGCGGATAATCAAGGAACAAAAAGAATATTATGCCCCTTTTAACAACAAGGTTACCCTAAGAGCCTTTTCAAAACTTCTTAAGATATACCGGTCTCAGGGAGAAGATGAAAGACTGGCTTCTTTGCTTGAATCCCTAAAATCGAACTATCCAACCCCTGATTTTGATCTGAAGGATAGATATAATCTTGCCACCTTATATCTGAGACACGGGATAGAAGCAGATGGAGAGAAACTACTAAAAGAAATAATTGATGATAAAGGATACGATCCTGATTCTTCCATCATTAATACCCTGGTAAAAACATCTTTAAAATTATTAAACATCTACCACAAGAAAAAAGATAAAGACTCCATTAAAGCATTATTTGAACAGATATCTCAGAAATACCCTGCAGAAAATCTCTCCCCCAGCAACATGTATAAAATTGCCGTGACCTATCTAAAATGTGGAAAAAAGCAAGAAGGCTCAAGTCTCCTTGTAGAAATAGCCGATCAGTACTCATATACAACTTTTGGCCGAAAGGCACTGTTTCTGTTAGGCAGACTATCCCAGAGCAACGAGGATTGGAATTCTGCGATAAGGTATTATGCTGAATATATTAACAGATATCCGGCTCCACCTTTTTTTGCCCTTAAGGCATATTCAAGATTGATAGATTCTTACTGGTCAAGAGATGCAGATCTGGAGTTGGTTCAGAATGAGATAAGAAAGCTCTCAGACATAGTCAATGATATATCAGATTTTGAGACCTCGCTGAATCTGGCCAGGAACCTGAAATGGAAGGGTATGGATAAACTCTCATCAGCTACCTTTAGCCTTGGGCTGTCCTCTGCCAGGGAATTTATTTCAGAAAATGAAGATACATACATGGCATTAAGGGCGCAATGGATCATAGAAAAATATGCCTATGCCTTAGAACAATATGATTTAGTTCAGGAAAGCGCCAATAGTGTCCTGGAGATTGCCGACAAGTTAAAAAACGTTCCTTTAAAATCGGCAAAAAAAGAAAAGATAGAATATATAAAATCCCAGACCTATCTCTGGCTTGCAAAACTTTACAGTAATAAGGAAGATTATCCGAGAGCTAAAAAATTTCTGAAAATGTTTATTAAAGACCATCCCAACCATAAAGAGATCAATTATGCCAGATATGAGTTAGGCAAGGTTTATGAGGATGAAAACCAGGCAGAGGAAGCGATAACTATGTATAAAATGGTTGAAGATAGTATGTGGAAAAAGAAGGCACGCAAAAGACTGTTAAAGATTCAAAACAGATGAACAGGTTAAGAACAAAAATCCTATTGTTCTCATTGATAATACTGGTTTTTCATCCAGTCTTTACATATGCATGGGAGTGTGAGGTAACACTTGATGGGCCAAATGTAATAAAAGAAGGCCGGACAATTACCTTAAGCGCTTCAGGTACTCCTGCCGGGGGTTCCTATTCCTGGTCCAATACGCCCAACCTCGTGCCAAATGGTTCAACAGCACAGCTAACAGGTTATAAGCCTTCATTTTCAGAATATATTAATGTTACAATAACATATACAAGCCCTAAAGGTAAAAAATGTCATGCAAGGAAGGCTATATGGGTCTGTATATGTTACGTAAAAATAAACGGCCCCGAGGAGTTTAAGATAGGTGATCCGCCCATTATCCTGACTGCCGAAGGAGATCCATCCGGAGGGACTTATGAATGGTCCAATACGCCGGGGCTGGTAGCAAATGGTTCAACAGCCGAATTCACAGGGCAGGAGCCAGGTGATGTAACTATTGAGGTTACCTATAATCCCCCGGGTGATGGGGAGCCGTGTTATGGTACGCATACTATTACAGTATTAAAAGAGTGTTCGGTTTCCATAACAGGGCCATCAGTGGTCGGTGTAGGAAATCACATTACTCTCACTGCATCCGGCAGCCCGGAAAGTGGGACATATATCTGGGAGAAACCGCCAGGCCTTCTTCCAGGCACCTCTTCAGCTAGTTTCACAGGCCAGGAACCCGGGGATGTAGCTATTGAAGTTGTTTACACGCCCCCGGACGGTGGTGAACCATGTCCTGCCACACATAATGTAACCGTCTTTGGTGTAGAATTGATTACCGGACCATCTTGTGTTAATTCTGGAACGACATTAACCAGCGGGGATTTCAGCATTGTTACCAACCCATCCGGATTTGAGGATCTTGTGATAGTCAGTCCGCTGTCATTTAGCACATTATCTCAATCTGCCGAGGTAACAGTAACAGCCTATAGTGGGACAGGAGCAGGGTCGGATGAGGCAACAACAACGATTATAGTTGTTAACAGCAACGTAAAGACTGGTAAGTCTATTTCTTTTGAGATTCCCAATTACATAAAAAAACCATTAGAGGTTATAGGCCTTGGAGATAAGGTTGATCTTTCTGTAGGAACCAGTTTTAAAGATTTTAAAGAATGTTGTGTGTTTGGCGTTGCGCAATCAGCAGATGGAAGTTTTAGTGTCAGTTTGTCTGTTGATGTCGGTCCATTCACTATCGTAGGGCTTCCAATACCACCCAAGTTCAAGAAATGGGTTGCAGCAGATTTATTAAATATTACTCTTTCTGGAGTTGGAAGTGTCGGGTTGAATGGAAATTATAAGGCTTGTGAGGACAATACGATTTGGAGCGGAGGAGGAGATCTCGCTACCGGGGTCAAGCTGGGAGGCTTGGTTAAGGCGAAAGTTTCCAAGGTCATTGTACTCAAAGGAGAGATAGCAGGTTCGACTAATATAACCGAAAAACTCTCAACAAATTTAACGAATTTGACGCTCACAACTAATTGGGGAGGACTAACTGCCAGCGGGAATGTGACAATCCTAATAAGAAAAAGGAAAATTCTAAATTTTGAAGTAAGCAGAACCTGTTTTGAGAAGGATAATCTTTCAACAGTAACGATTGCCCTTCCTTCTCTGGAATAAGAAAGGTGTATGAGAGGAATACCTAATATGAATACAATACAAACAACAGGCATTAAATATATTATCACTTCCATGTTGTGCTTAGCTATTTTTTTTATAAATGGAATTAGCTATGCTGAGGAGAAGAAGTACCCCATGAAAGTGACGATTATAACCAGAGACCAAGCAAAATATGACACTCCTGAAAATACCCTTTCCGCTATACGTTCTGCTTTGGTAAATGAAGACCTCGAATGGTCAGATGAAACATTAACTCAAGAATCACTAGAAGAACAGAGGAGACTTTTTGAAAAGGCCGGCATTGATCCCAGAGTTGACTTTAATTTGGAAAAGGATGTAAAGGATACTTTCATAATTGATAAGATAGAATACAAGGATGCTGTTGTGTTAATAGTTGAGGATCAAGATAAAGACGGTAGTATTATTAGGATGCCCTTAACATTTGTGCAGGAAAATGGAAAGTGGAAGATGACCAATAAATTTGCTG
>JAYEFW010000121.1:0-15683 GCA_034658795.1 Thermodesulfobacteriota bacterium | reverse complement strand
ACCGAGGTCATGAGCGCCTCAACGTCCGTGATCGGGCTTTCTCGCCGAACGTATTTGATTTATTCATTTTTTTCTTAACACATATGAAAAATATTTAAAAGCCAATTATTTTTTAATATATAACGTTCCTTGATATATTGACAAGTCGAACAATTTATGTCATAAGAAATATATGCCACGCAGATCAAGAATAGATGCGCCTGGGGCGTTACATCATATTATTATTATTATTATTAGAGGCATTGAAAGGAAAACCATTTTTAAGGATGATGCCGATAGAGATAATTTTTTACTGTCCTGTCGGGCTTTTGGATAATACTACGCAATGTGCCTCAATTAGCACATTAGAAATACCTCCTACTTACCTCTCTCATTTATCCCTGCCATTCGGCAGGTGGCACCGTTCGGGCCTTCACCGGGGTGAGTCCTCCGTGGTGTTCACGGCTCGTTTCCCTGGCTTACCGCCCTCTGCTGACTCCCACTACACGATAAGCGCCCCTTACGGTTTGCTCACTCGATATTTCAACTGCCGTCGTATCCCTTAATTCGTGGTTTCCTCTCTTCGCAGAGTTTGGCTCGTTGGTGGTCAGGATACGATCTTCCAGCAACGCCGGGAAAATTTAGTATACCGGCCTTCCCTATTCCGGTCAGTTTCACACAGATGTCATAACGAGATGCAGTGGGCCTCCCGGGGTGAACCTCGGCTACTTTCAGCGCACGATCGTCAGATGTACGGAGTTTTCCATGATGGATAGAGGACTTTATCCTGTGTTGCGGACTCGTCCCGGATCCCCCCGCCTCATCTGCCTGCCCTCTACCTTTCGGTACGGGGCATACCTATATGTCGACCCACGCTTTTGCCTCCAGCCTCCTTCAGATGCGCCTTGCGGCTAACACCCTTGCCATTGGCTACCCTTCGCCTCCATCAGGCTGGGTCTGGACTTTACCTGAAATATGTGTCATTATTTCAGATAGCACCATTTAGCAGCCGGGCCTTGCCCGGCACACAACAACGGCATTAAGGGCGATGGCAAAAAGCCGCCGCGTCTTATGCCGGACGAAAATGGTAAATTTAGAAATTAAAGGACGACAAATTAAATGGCAGCCGGTGATTCTCAAAGAGCTTGGTTTCCTGAAATGATGTCAGAGTTAAAGGACACTTGGAGTCATCAAATGACCTGGGAGGAGTGTGCTGATTTTTGTCATAAGATGACCCTATTCAGAAAGTCAATATGGAAAGAAGGCAACATAAAACCGGCAAGGACGTGGTGTAAAAATTGTCAAGAATATCATGATAGCCGTCCTCCTGATATTTCGATTCGATCTATGCTATTCGCTTTAAAGAAATTAAATGTAATTGATCACGATGAATTAACAAAATTAGATAGGTCGTGGAAGAAATATCGGAAAGCATCCAATCTTGATGCTTATGGGAAACCTTCATGCTCTTACAGCGGAGCGCAAAAACCCGCTTCCCTATAAATATCTTTCCATCCGCTATGTCGACAGCACCTACCAGTATGATAAAGCTATTGAAGAAATGAAAGTTTATGTCAAATTAAAGCCTGATGATCTCTTTGGACGAAATTTTCTGGGATATTTATATTTTTGCAAGAAAAACTATAAACAGGCGATTAAAGAGTTCAAGAAAGCAATCAGGCTGAAAAAAGACAATTGCTACGCCTATTGCAAACTATCACGATGTTATGGTCTCCTGCATCTCAACGAATCCTTGGACGGTGTCGATTTACCGGACAATGAGTATAAAGATTGTCTATTGAAATGTATAAAAAAGCTCAATCTACACTGACGCCGGATAAGAGAAGAATGAAGTGGTTGAAAAGCCGGCTGAAAAGAAAAAGGATATTGACTGGATAACAGATCCTAAGTTTCACATTTGTCTTTTGACTATTTGTCTAAATTTTTTTCAATTACGAGGGAAATCGGGGCATCCATTAATGTTTCGGTTCTCACAGGAGTCCTTGAGATTTCAGAAAAGCTCCTGCAACCTGGGCAGGGCTGTAGCCTTTCCCATCAACCTTAAAATTAAGGCTTTGCATGGTGGCATTGTCAAGAAGTCCTTCCAGGAGTGCTAATACATCACTCAGTTTTTGATGTTCTTCCAGTATCTCGCCCCTTATGACCGGTGCAGCATGATAAGGAGGAAAAAATTGCCGATCATCCTCAAGTGATTTCAGGTTATAGGCAGCGATACGCCCATCTGTGACAAAGGCACAGATCACGTCCACTTCTCCTTTGGATACGGCTTCATACATGATTGCAGGATCAAGATCTCTTATTTCTCCAAAGCGCAACCCATAGATTTGACGAAGGCCCGGATAACCATCCGGCCTTTCCATAAATTCAGCGGTAAATCCAGCCCGCAGCCTTGGAGCAGCCTTTTGAATGTCAGAGATCCTGGTCCATCCATAACTCTTTGCATCGGCTGTTCGGACAGTGATGGCATAGGTATTGTTGAATCCAAAAGGCTTGAGCCACCGGGCATTGAAACGTTTTTTGTATGCTTCTCTAACCTGGCTTAATGCTTTCCCGGAATCAGAAATTACAGGTTGTTTAAGAATTACTGTTAGCCCTGTTCCAATGTACTCAGCATATAGGTCGATTTCTTCATGCACCAGAGCATTATGACAAACCATGGTGCCTCCGAGGTTGAAATAACGTTCCACAAATAAATCAGTTCGTGCTTCGATCAATTGAGCCATTATTTCTCCCAGGATAAGCTGCTCGGTAAAATTCTTTGTGGCGATCCGAATGGTTCTGGTCGAGATTTTGGATACTCCTTCTGTTTGAATTCCGGATAGAGGTCTTGTAAAATGGGAAAGTATGCCCGCCGTCATGATCAGCAGCAGAGGCATTATGAGCGCCAGGGGCCTTAAAAGGGTCTTTACTGAGCCTTTTTTGTCCTTTTTTCTTTCCGGTCGAAATCCCCACTCAAATGCCCCGATTGAAAAGTCTATAATCAGGGCGAGTAAAGCTGTTGGAACAGCGCCCAGAAGGATTAGCTTAGTATCATAAAGAGCAAGACCGCGATTAATGAACTGACCCAGGCCGCCGGCACCAATGAAAGCTGAAAGGGTTGCGATGCCTACACCTACCACGGCTGCGGTTCTGATACCAGCTATTATAACTGATGCTGCCAGGGGTATTCTGACTAACTTGAGCCGTTGGTATTTCGTCATACCGATTCCAGTGGCTGCTTCTATTACCTGAGGAGATACTCCCTGCAAGCCGGTCAGGGTGTTGCGAACAATAGGAAGCAGGGCATAGAGCGTTAAGGCAATGAGGGCCGGCAGGGCACCGATCTTTTGAAGTAAAGCCAGCAGAAAGACCAGCATGGCCAGGCTGGGGATGGTCTGAAGAATACCAACTACGGCCATAACCGGGGCTCGCAGCCATGTGTTTCTGAATATAATGATTCCTAAAGGTATTCCAATTAGTATAGCTGTCCCGGTGGAAAAACCGGTCAGCATGATGTGTTCACCCGTACGTAGCCAGAGTTCTGGGAGACGATTGACAATATAAGTGGTCAGAGATTCTAAACTCATCACAGAATGTCCTTAAAGTCGGCTAATTGTCGGGCTGGTTTGGCGAAGAGATCGTGTACGAATTCCGTGGCCGGTGCAGATAGAACTTCTTCTTTTGTTCCAATCTGCTGTAGATTCCCTTTATGGAGGATGGCTATGCGGTCACCTATAAGAAGCGCCTCGAAAATATCGTGAGTTACAAATATAATGGTTTTTTTTAGCTGCTTTTTAATGTCCAATAACTTTTGCTGGAGGATGTCACGAGTCAGAGCATCAAGAGCGCCTAAAGGCTCATCCATGAGTAAATAGGTTGGATCCGCAGCCAAAGCCCGGGCCAACCCCACTCTTTGCTGTTGCCCTCCGGAAAGTTCATCCGGGAACCGTTTGGCATAATCCTCTGGTGGAAGGTCCACCAGGTCCAGAAGTTCTCGCACACGCTCTTGTATCTTTTGCAGAGGCCAGCCCATGAGACCAGGTATCAGTGCAATATTTTTTTCAATAGTCATATGCGGAAAGAGCCCTATTCCCTGAAAGACGTAACCTATTCGCCGGCGCAAGGCTACCGGAGCCTGTTCCATAACATTTTTTCCGTTAACCTCAATAATGCCCTCAGTGGGTTCGATAAGACGATTGACCATCTTGAGGGTGGTCGTTTTACCGCAACCGGATGATCCAAGAAGGACTAAGATCTCTCCGTCATTTACCTGAAAAGAGAGATCCTTGACCGCATAGGAGCGGCCTCCGTCAAACGACTTCGAGACATGGATTAATCGGATCATCTATTTAACCTTCTTTTTGCTTCATAATTTAAAGCAATTATAATCGTTATTCGCTTCAAAAGCAAAAACTTTGTTAGCCGGCATAGCTAACAGATTCCCTTCCAAAATTCATGGTTTCGTAAAAAACTCTTATTTTGTGTTAACTATTCAATTTTTTTGATTTTTTCCGACATTTTTTTCCTTACTTTTAGTTGGTTATTATTGAATTTCCTTGTTTTTATTTATATCACAACAAGCTAAATTTACAAGAAAAAACTCTATTTATTTCCTTAAGGAAAGGGCATTGACTATTGACAAAGGAAGCGGGACGCCCTTAAGATTCTAAGTTGACAATTGATAAGGCCAAAGTGGGGGACGAAGTGGGGGACGAAGTGGGGGACGCTCATTAGTTTATAAGTTTCTGTTTTTTTAGACAGGATGAACTCTCCAAAGGCGGGCAATCTCAAAGAGAACATTTGTTCCGAACGTTCCTATCTTTTTTTCTTGCAGACAAATACTTTTGCTCGTTGCTGGATAAGGGCATGGCGCAAATAACAGAGAGAGAAAGCTCAATGCCCGAAGCGGATGCGCATTGGGCGGAGAACGGAACTCAGAAAGCAGAAAAGATATGCTCAACTTGAAAAAGCAAAACAAGGCGGTATTCTCAAACCTGCATTGCTTTATAGGGACTACCGAAATTTCTTAAGCGCCAGGGACAATTTTGTGTCTGATTGAAAAATAGTCAAGACTATTTTGCAACAAGCTGAAATATAGTCGAGGCCTCTTTTTTGCACAATCCGGAAAAAATTCGGGACATTCTGTAAATCAATTATCAGAAACCGGAAATCTAAGGAACGTGGACGAAATAACTTCCCCAACTATGCATCACAGCTTCAGGCCGCCTTTGTCCGGTCTCAAATCACAAAAATATTGAAATAGCTCGCTATTCCTTCAACTTTTGTGATCTGAGATCGAACAAATTCGACCCAAATCTGTGCGCCTACTTGAGGAAATTATTTCGTCCACGTTCCTATCTGACGCGAGTTCAAAACAACAGTCATTTTCTCGGCAGTGTTCAAAAAAAGCCTTAAAACAGGCATTGGCCTGTAGTTGTTTTTCTGTGTGAGCAATAGCTGAAAAAAAGGTCTTGCTGCCTGCTACAATCAATTTCTTGCGGGCTCGTGTCATTGCTACGTTGAACCGGTTGGGGTTATTCAGGAATTCGCTGAGAACGTGATCAGGGTCGGAGCATGTAAAGCCAAACAGGATCACATCCCGTTCAGCGCCTTGAATCCGTTCCACCGTGTCAATTAAAGGCAAATCCTCAGCACTCATGCCTGAAAGTTCGCTCAGCCGCCGGGCGATTGCGTTGTTTTGGGCCCGGTGCGGAGAGATAAGCGCCAATTGTTCTTTATCCACACCTCTGTCTATCAGCAAACGGCAGGCCAGTTGTGCCATTATTTCCGCCTCAATTGCTGACTCCTGATGACAGCCTTGATGATCCGTCAGTACAAGAACAACCGGTTTTTGCGGATTGATAATCTTATCAAGCAAGTCATTCTTTGCCGGGCCATTCAACGAGAGCCGGGTCCGAGCATTTTCCGGCGCCGGGCGTAACGTGGAGTCGTACCATGTCTGACTTGGAAACATGCAGATCTCCGCATTCATCCGATAAGTTATGTCTAACTGTTTGCTATGATGTGGATAACGCCGGAGCAAAATATTGAGCAATGAACGTCGCACTTCCGTTTCAATCAAGTCGTCATGCAGAGTCTCGCTCCACGACTCTTCCTTGAATGTTGCCGAGCGGATTACCGGCGGCAACTGGTGGATATCTCCGAGAAAGATAAAATTACCTTTGCCGTAAATCAGACTCAGCATGGCCTGAGGCGCCAGCATCTGTGACGCTTCATCAAAGATTACCCAATCGAATGGTTTGGGGGATGTAACGCTGTTGTTGTGGTTTTGGAACATATTATACAACCCGTAACCGGTCGATCCAAGAATAAGATAAGGAGAGAGTAAAGCCTGGCTGGCGTCTGTCAACGGTTCCACCTGCATGTTTTTATTTTCTTCTTCGAACTCCGGGCCTTCCCATCTTCCCAATTTAACGCAACGTGCCGGAAAATCCTGCAAATTATGGGTATTCACGAGATTAACCACCTTACTCAGCACCTGGTCAATTGCCTGATGGGTCGAACCGCTTACAGCAATACGAAGCTTGCTGCCGGTTGTTTGTGCGTGGCGAATCAAGGCGATCAGAATCCAGCCGAGAAGGTTTGTCTTGCCGGTTCCGGGCGGGCCCTGAATCAAGCTCAATGCGTATTGAAAAGGCAATTGCAATGCATGTTGCTGCGACTGATTCAACCGGGCCACAGCTCCCTCGGACTGAAGCCACCCGCGGACCCACTCCTGCCAGTCAGACGGTTGTTCAAAATCCCATTTGCCGGCAAACAGATCTGTCAAAGGATGACTAACCCTGGTAGAATAAACGGTTTGCACTACCTGGAGCAGCTTGGGCGTGTTCCAGTCATCCCCATCTTCTTCTAAGGAATAGGAAATGCCTTTATGCAATCTCATATTACCGTATTGACGCGAATGCAGGGCCACCTCGCCGATCTGGGGCGAATACTGAGCCATGATTACAGACATACCGCTTTGCAGGTCATCGACACCTGCGGGAACCAGTTTCAGAAAGTCCCCTCTGCGAAATTTGGAAAGTCCGGATTCATCGGCAATGGTAAACATATAAAGAAATCGTCCCTCGTCATCAAGAACAGTGCCGGTAAAGTCAAGGGGTCCCAATGCCCTGAAACGTTCCACCCGCTCTTCGAGTGAAAGCTCCTGCAATGCTTTTATGTCTGTTTCCTGACAGGCTTTTTCCACTTCGATAAAGTGTTGATATGCCTCAGCTTTGGTCGATCCGCCCTCTGGAATAATCCGCCACTCTTCCTGATTCCACTCGCTTTCGAGATGTGACAAAATCCATTTTTGGAGCTTTGCCTTGAGTTTTAGAATTGTTGCAAGATATGCCTGGATTATCTCTTTACTGTTCTTGCCGTTCATTTCCGCATCAGGCAACCTGTCCCCCTGAAAAAGAGTGTCAGGAACAGGAATTTCCGATTCATCTGCCAGTCCTAATATTCGGTTCAGGGCAAAAAGAGTCATGTTGCCGGGAAGCGGAAGCAAAAAATGCTTCTGAAGCGCCTGCCGCAAGTCGGTCCAATGAGGATTAAGGCCATGACGAAGAAGTCCGCATACATGCATATCTTCCATAAGCACTGCCCAATCCTTTATCCCCTGCCTGACTGCCATTCCGAAAAGGAAAATGTGTGGCCCCCTCCCATTGTCGATAGCGGCTTGCCAGAGCTCCTGAAAACAATTTGAAAAATCCTGCCAGATCTGACGCCGGTCCGTGTCGGCGCTTGTGCCATCCCGTAATTTATCGCTTACCTGCGAGGTAAATGTTGTCCAGGTTAATGTTTTCAGGTCTTCACCTCTCTTCTGCATACATAGACCTATTCCACAGGGCTGCATCGAAACCGGGTCATGCAGCAGATGCACAAAAAAGGACGTTTAGATATTAGCGGGAAACAAACTGGTCTTCTTTTTGACAATGGCAATTTTGTTGTGGAGCAACGCATTAAGAGCGCCCTGAAGACGCTCTCTTTGCAAAAGCGCAAATGGTGGTCTATTGCCGGAAGAAGCGTTTGCACCGCAGGCAGGTGATAGACTCTGAGAAGATACACGTGGCTGCCCCGAAGATGCAAACCATGCCGAGGCTTCCTCAAGACTCTTTAAGCCGAGAGAGCGCATTTTCTGCAGGGTACCGGACGTCAGATGAGGGATAAACTGAACCTCCTCTTTGGCCAGGGCCTGCTGATAACAAAATTCGAAATAAGGGCAGTTGGTGCAGTGTTTCTGTAATTGCCGGAATGTACTGGATGGAGAACCGGAGAGGCATGTATTAAGATTTCTAAAAATTGCTTTAAACGTAGTCATATAAGGCCGCAGGTCAAAGGTATGGCGCTGTGGAGCGTCATTAAGAGGCGAGCGAATGAGCAGAAAACCGGCGTCCGCCACTTTTACTTCGCAGGCAAACGATTGATTCCGAGAGGGCGCAAGAGACTGAAACCGCGCCATGTCGGTATGGATCAATGTTTTGAGCAGAAAGGCATAAAACGCCACTTGCCATTTCTGGTAGTATCTGGGAGCAGAACTGCTTTTAATGTCCCCGACCTGAAGTAGAGTTTTTTCTTTTCCCTGTGACACCTGGATCAGATCAGGAATACCAATCCCGTCTATGGAGATTTTTTTGCCGGCTTGCCCGTTAAAAAACGCAGGAGATGGAGACAAAACAGCATCAATTATCAAAACGCCCTGCGCAAGATAGAGATTACCGGCAAGAGAGTTTTGTTGCGCCAGCCGCTGCAATTGCGCACAGGTCTCATTAAACCTGTCTTTGAGCGACCGCATTTTTTCGGTCTCGTCTTTTTCTGAGATGATGGTAAGGATTTCATTCTGCTTGCGCAAATCAGTCAGTATTTCTCTTTCAAATTCCCGTCCTCTTGCCATGCGCAGGGTTGTCAGCTCATCATCCACCTGAGTACGCCTGAACGGTTGATGCTCAGGCAGGAGAAAGTGAAAGCTCAGCCATCGGCTGCATTGTTGATGACGGAAGTATTCACCGATTATGGTTCCTGTCAAAGGCCGGGTCCGGTAACGCGCATCTTCGCATATGGAAAAAGGAATGCCGGTTGTTCGGCGATTTTTTTCCCATGTCAGCAAAGGCTCTGCGGAAGATGGCGTATCAAGAAAGGCAATGACTTTTTTCTCCGGATGCCTGAGCATGGAATCAAGGTTCCGGAAATCAAGATTGCCGGGATCGCCCTGCACGATTTCAGATGATCTGCTCAAGTATTGTTTGAAAAAAACAATCAGGCGCTCATCATAGATAAAATCGTTCAGTTCACGCAGTATTAATTCTTTCGGAAGGGTGGCACAAAATGCGTTTAGAGGGAACATTGCCCGCATCACCTTGAAGTGACGATTAATCCAGGCGGTGAAGTCTTTTGGCTCTAAAGGAAGAGAGAGTTTTTCGAATTGAATCCAATGGGAGCATTCCAGACCAATCTCATCGGATATCACACGAAGATCCTCCATTTGGTTTGCAAATTCATCCTTGATACTCCACGCAAGAATCATGTTGCCGATTACGCCGAGGAATGTCCGGTATTGGTACATGCTGTTGGCAGACAGGATTACCTCAATGCCGTTATCCAGCACAACAGCCTTTTTTTCTTTATTTAACTCCTTGCGAACAAGTTTGCGAGTACGGGAAAAAAGTCCAGGCGCTGCCTCGTTTTCAGCGGTTTTTTCCGATTTCAGCACGTCCCGCATGGCTTGCGCCACTTCAAAGGAAACGGGACACCCCAGGCCAAGCCAGTAAAGCTCTTTTCCATCAAGCCGGTCAGCAGGTTCAGTTAATACCTGTTTGCGTTTTCCCTCATCAATCCATAAAATCCGTAGCCGCCGGCCGGCAAGAAGTACCCTGTCGCCGGGATCGAATTGTTTGACAATGGATTCAGGAATATCAGCCACGGACTCGTTAGACACATCAAGCCTGTACTCTTCTTCATTTTTCGGAAAATTACTCCAGATCCGATGCTCCAGCAATGCATCCCGGTACCGCCAGCCACCGGTATAAAGACCGTTCATGCCGGACTTCTTTAGCCAGTTTTTTTTCAGAAGAGATTGGAATATATCATTAAGAATTGAACCGTCATCTGTTCCTGCCCTGCAAGAAAAAAGATCTTGAAGCGCAGCAAGAGAAAGCCGTTTTTTTTCGTACAAGCATGAAATCACCTGCTGGCTCAACACACTTGGCAAATATTTCGGCAAAGGCGATTCCACCTTGCCCTGACTGGCGAGACGCAGCAGAGCCAGAAAACGCAGCATTTGTTTTCCAGCCTGTTCACCACGGCAGATGCCCCAGAAATGAATCGTATCCTGACGGCGGTTAGCTCGGCCAATCCGCTGGAGAAAAGTGGCAACGGAATCCGGCGGCTCAAAGAGAATCACCGCATCCACATCACCTACATCAATACCGAGCTCCAGTGTACTGGTTGCAATACAAACCGACCGGGCCCGTTGACGAAACCTTTTTTCAACGATTTGTCGTTCTTTGGCATTGAGGTTGGAGTAATGCAGTTCAGCCATCCCCATGAATTGTCCTTGCCGGTTTAACAGTCCAAAAATCTTATCACAGCGGCCTCTGCTGTTGGCAAAGATCAGAATTTTCCGATAGTTCCATTCCCGGTACAGGTCGTCAAGTAAAGTTATTAGTTCGTGTTCATCGTTTTTAAGGTGAATCAGGCGGGGAAGAATTTGACGACTGACATTCTCAGTTAGAAGAACGGTGTCGGGGCTGAAACCCAGGAAACGGATAACAACATCAGGATCGGCAATAGTAGCCGACAGGGCGATTTTCTGCAGTTGTTTGCCGATCCGACGTTCTAACCGTTGAAGCACATAGACCAATTGACGTCCTCGATACTGATGGATAAACGGATGGACTTCGTCGATGATGACAGTGTTGACCCGCAAGAGAAAACCACGCAAATCAGAATTGGAGCTGCCCAGCATTACGTCCAGTGATTCCGGTGTTGTGAGCATGATGTCAGGACAACCACCACCGGTACGTTTAATGTCGCCGGTACGAATGGCGAACCGGAGTCCCAGCCGTTCGATTAGAACTGATTCAAACCGGCGGCGGATATCAAAAGCCAGAGCGCGGGTCGGTACGATGTAGATGGCTGATTCGGTCAATCCTGAGCAAATTATCCGTTCTAAGCAAGGAGCCAGCACAGCCTCGGTCTTGCCGGAGCCGGTGGCTGACTGGATAATGAGATCCCTGCTTTTTAGAATGGGTCTAATGGCCTGTTCCTGTGAGGGATGCAGGCACGGAAAAGCGCCGTAAAAAGCCCGAAAAGTATTAGGAAGCAAAAGAAGCGGCGAGTAATGGTTGTTGTGCATGAGTAAATTCGGACTTTTCGGACAGACACTATTTATGGAAGTTATTTCGTCCCCGGCAGATTCCTCCTGCCATGCTATTTTCACAGAATACCTGCCAGGTGTTTCTGACAGGCCAGCATCATTCTGATTTCGCCATAGGAGTAGTCATCTCCCAGGGCATTTTTTATTTCACTGAGGGAATTATTGTGATCTGTAGCAAGTTCCTTTTCAATGGCCTGTTGTTTTTCAGGTGAAAGCAGCTTGTTGATATCTAATTTGCCTTTTTCCACAAAAAAACTCAGATGTCCTTCAATGGTAGATTGTACCAGGCCTCTTTCTTTTGCAATCCCGGCAATAGTTAATCCGGTATTAAACATATCGAAACTTGTTTGTTTCGTGTCGGAATGCTGAGCCTCTTTTTCTTCCGCTGCACTTTCTTTTGGGAGTTTTTTAAGCTCCGGTAGTATGACTTTGTTTATTCCGTGTTTTTTGCGATAGGCCAAAACCAGCGCCACAAGTTCTTTGCCGTATTTCTCAATGGTTTTCTTGCCGACCCCATTTAGTTTTCTTAGATCAGCAGTATTGTCGGGCAGGCATACCACAATTTGGAGCAATACCTGTTGATGTAAAACCTGAAAATGGGCAACATCTTCCTCCTTGGCCTTGTTGGAACGCCAGTCCTTCAGGGCCTGGAACAGCTCCGGATGAGCAACGTCCGATTCGGTGTAGGCCGGGGGTCGGCGCTTTTTTTCTTTTCCAGGGGTAAGGTCAATTTCAGCAACTGAAACAGCGCGCAAGAAACTTGACGGTGAAAATCCTTTTTCACAGCACTGTACTCCAGCTACCTTTACGGCAATTTCTTTTTTGAGATTACTCAGGGCATTGTCAATTTTTTTTCGAAGTTCGGTATTGTCTGTTTCTATATGCAATTTTGGCACTGACTCTCCAAAAATTTTGGTAAACTTTTCCTGAAACCATGCTGACGCTTTGCTGATCCGTTCCAAAATAACTGCATCTGACTCGGGCAAGCCGCTATCCATAAAAATTGTGCGTAATTGCCGCTTAAAATTTTCACTGACAACAAAAATATCTTTTGTAGCCATTTTCTCTAATTGACGGATATCTTCAACGCCTGAAACCTGAACTACTCTATCGTTACCCAGCAAAAGCCGGACAAGATAGTTGAGATTGTTGCGCAATAGTGAAAAATCAAAACAATCAAACAGCAACTGCTGCTGGTAGCTGATTTTGGCAACCTGAAGCCGGCTTTCGGACGGCGGGTTTTGGTGAGCGTTTTCGTCAAAGCACATTATTGCCTCATCCGTTTCCACTCCACGAGATGAGATGGGAGAGCTTAGCACCATGCCCTCCATAGTTTTACAACGGCTCAAGGCCACGTAAACCTGACCATGGGCAAAAGCTGCTTTGGCATCGATAATGGCCTTTTCAAAAGTCAGCCCCTGGCTCTTGTGGATGGTGATTGCCCATGCAAGTTTCAGGGGGTATTGCTTGAATTTACCGATTATATCTTCTTCGATTTCCTTATTTTTTTCATTAACTGTATATTTGATATTTTCCCAAATGATTGGTTCAACCACGATTTCCTGTTTGTCGCCGGAGCAGATAACGTTGATGTTTTTGCTCGAAATTTTGGTTATTTTGCCGATTTTACCATTATAATAGAGTTTTTCAACAGAGGGATCATTGCGCACAAACATCACCTGCGCCCCCTTTTTAAGCAGAAGAGTGGCTAATGTCGGGTAGATATGTTCAGGAAAATCTCCGGAAATTTCAGCTTTGAAACAGTGTTCCTTTTTGGTCAGGGCCTGAAGTCTGGCCTGATTGATGGATTCGGCGCTACGGTTGTGGGTGCTTAGTGTAATATAGCCCTGATCTTTGCCCGGTTTAAAATCCTTAATATAACGCTGATTAAGATCCGCTATGGATGGTTCATCAAGCCGGTTGTCACGTACCCGATTCAGGAGCTTGATGAAACCGGCGTCTGACTGGCGATAAATATGCTTTAGTTCAATGGTGAGCAGTTCAGTAAGACCAAGCGCTTTGCTGCTGAAAAAATAAACCGACTCATAATATTGCTGCAAAAGGCGCCATTCATCTTGCTTTGCCACCGGAGAGAGCTGATGCAGATCGCCGATCACAAGCAGCTGCACCCCGCCAAATGGCAAATTATTACGGCGATGGCGACGCAGCACAGCATCCACGGCGTCGAGCAAATCGGCCCGCACCATACTTATTTCGTCAATCACCAGCAAATCAAGGCTTTGTATAATCCGCTTTTTTTCTCTGCTGAACCTGAACTGGCGCTGCTTATTGCTCTCGTATGTTTCGCTTCCCGGCACAAATGGGCCAAATGGCAACTGAAAAAAAGAATGGAGTGTTACCCCGCAGGCGTTGATAGCCGCAACACCGGTTGGAGCAGTGATAATCATCCGCTTCACCGTGTTCTTATGCAGATTATGGAGAAAAGTTGTTTTGCCGGTGCCCGCTTTACCTGTCAGAAAAATATTGCAGTCAGTGTGCTGAACAAAGTCGTTGGCAAGTTGCAGTTCATGGTTTGTGGTGGACATAGTTTTCCTGATCATGAGCGTTATTATCGTTTTTTATTTCTGTGCCTTCATTTTCTTTTCTATAATATTCAAGAAACTTAGAGGGAGAAAGAATATTTATTCCTTCTCTGTGTGAAGAAGGATAATGAACAATATTTCCTGTGATTAAGTATCTCACATTTCCTGAAATGGCAACTTCGAGAAAGGCTTCATCATCTGGATCAGGCAGAGGACTTTTGAGCGGTAACGCTGAGACGAATTGACCATTATACTTAATAAAACTAATCAAGGTATTGATGTGGTCATTGTTGAATTTGAACTTTGGCCTATGAAGAACCTCATGATATTCTGATAAAATTCGGGCATCAATATATAAAATGAGCTTGCCGGCAGAAATCATCCGAACAATTTCCCCGCTTGGGCCAAAAGGAGTAAGCAATCCGGATACAAGAACATTTGTATCTAATACTATTTTCATTTTTGACGTTTTGACCGCACATCTTTTATTTCAGCATCAATTTCATCCAGAGTTAATTTGTCGGTATCTTTTCTTACAGAGTCGTATTGGATTGATGCAACAGCATTAGTAGCACGCGCGTGACGGAATGCAGATAAAACTTGTTCCAGGTTGTTTTCATTGGTTGAGGACAGAATTGCAATCGGTCTGCCATTACTTGTGATGACCATCTCCTTTTGATCCGGCAGCTCCCGCCAAATTTGCGAAGACTTAGTTTTTAAATCTCTAACGCTTAAAAATTTCATAATATCACCTCCAATTGTGTCTTGATTATAGACGCAAATGAGGTTCATTTCAAGCTCAATTTTGGTTTTTTTACAGAACCGGCGGAATATGTTTGTGATGATGCTGGGTGCTTTGCAAACTTTGATCGTCTGGATAATCAACAATTTGGATTTATCTGAACACGAGGAGCACCTTGTTATGTCATGGCTCCATGAGCTTCTTTAGCTAAGAAATCTAATTTCCCTGAATTTGAATCCTCTTTAATTTGCTTGTCCCATATTTTCCAGTCCTTTTCAGCAAACCAATGTCTCAAATTAACATATTCCTGTTTAGGCAATTCTTCAATTTCCTTTTTTACTTCAGCTACCTGTACCATTTTTAACTCCTATTTTTATTTATTGGGTTCGAGGGAGTAACACAAAAGCATAAGTCTTCGCCTGCGGCTATGCTACCACAGGCGGATTAAAGTCCTCTATCCATTATAAGCAATGCTCGCATACCCGGCGCTTACGTGCTGAAAGACGTGTGTTTACCCCGGGAGGTCTTCCATGTGCCACGGGATGCCGCATGCGGCAGAAAGTGGCTGAGGGGCAGGGATGTTCACGTTATGATTTTCATTAAATGAGAAACGCATAAAATCATGGGCGTCCCTTATGTTGTGTTGTGAGTTGTCTCTAACCCATTGAAATAAAACAATTTTCGGAAGATATTTTGAAAAGTGCGGATTTGCATAGATTCTAATAAGTTACAGGGTTAGTTACAGATATGTAAGATTGGCACACAACATAATAATATGGTTATCTTAAACGTATCCACCAATGGCAAATCATCGAAATTTGTGTACGTTTGCATGCAAGGGACACCATGGCTTTTTCATAACATCCTCTTATGTAAAGGCTCTGGAGGTTGATAAACAAGACATCGAGACATTTGTAGTGTTTCAATAATTGAAGAATACACCACACCCAGAGGAATTAAAAGAACTAAATGGAATAAGAAGAAGTAAAAGGAATTTTAAAGCCTAAAACCCACAACATAATTAAACTGACAACATAAC
>JAYEFW010000120.1:0-4002 GCA_034658795.1 Thermodesulfobacteriota bacterium | reverse complement strand
AGACTAAAAGCTCCTCTTCAAGCGCGTGAATATCTGTTAGTATCTCGTGCAAATTCATAACTTGCCTCCACAAATGATTATAGTCAATGCAGGAATTTCATCATACCTGGCTGCCCGATATGAAATATAGACTTTCAGATAATTAATTTCACAAGGCCAGAAGGTGGAAGGCGTATTAGTTATACGTCAACGACTGATAACGCAGTGAAATCATTTATCTGAAAGTCTATAGGCGTATCTGTTCTTCAGCACCCCTTTAATACAAGCCTGACCATGACAGATATTAGGATCGACTGAAATACGCTCATTCATAATAAAATTCCAATCGTTAAACGGCCAAGAAGTTACTTTTCTGATACAAGTATACGAAAATCCGGCCTTGTGTGTCAAGCCGGATTCGGACCCACTACCTTTTGAAAAAGAGAGCACCCATTTGGACCGTTGATCCATAAGCGCTAATTTATTTTGTAAAGGTTCACAGGTTACATTTATGCCATACGGGGTTGATGTTGAACCAGAGAATTATGACAAATTGCATTTCTCTTAAAGATTTGCAGAACCATTGCTTTCAAATGTCTTACCCAATCAACTGTATAAGGAACTGGAAAAACGTGGCCATTGAAATTAAAAGTAAATCAGAATAAGAGCGCAGAGGGTCGTCACTGGCATAGGAAATATAAAAAGACGGTTGCGGCTCGCAGTTTGCTCTGTTTCTGAAGATTTCGCAACCCGCAGTCAGTTTAGCGGTTAAACGCGGAGAGCAATTGGTTATACGCCACAATTACTCGTTAAAAGCTTAACAGCAACTTATAAACCAATGTACGCCCGAAAGCCGCGCATGGTTTCGCCCGTAGAGATTTGTTGAACCTTAAGAAAAATGCGAAGAAAACCCCGTTGTTTAATCAAGACTTTAATGACGCATTAACGTTTGCGGAGAATGTTTTGAAAACCAACTGGGAATCATACAAAAAAAGATTCCTGGAGGGAATGTATGATGAATAAAGAAAAGGAAATGATAGAACGTAATATTGAGATTAGCGCTGAGTTTAGCCGGTATTTATTTGAACATCCGGAATTGGAAGAAAAACTTCCCGTTGCCGGCGGCACATACTGAAACTTTTTTAATACATCTCTTTGTCTGCAAGTCCTTCAGCGATTTCGAGGTAGAATTTTTGTATCCGTTGTTCAAATGCCTTTCTTGTAAAATCCTTAGAAGCCCCCCAAGGGTGCCACCAGCCAATCAGGTTGAGATGGTCAGCATCAATTTGTTTTACAAAAAATTCATCCCTCCATTTGGCAGATCTTGGTGACACCTGCCCATCATTTTCACCTTCTTCTTGGTAGATAATCGAATACGAGAACCTGAACGGAGGGAAAATACGATCATATGGGAGCGTACCGGCAAATGTTTGATAACGTGTTCTATTTTCATGTTCAAAGCCCCATGCCTTTTCATTGAACTTGCTGCAGTTTTCTCGAGTAAGATCCTCGCAGCCCGTAATATTCAACCCCATTGTTCTTGCCAGCGAGATTAGAAAAGAGAGGTGTTGGATCCCCCAATCAGCAAAGGGTGTCCCGCAGTGGGGGGTGCTAATAGTGCTGAGAGAGGCTACTCTGTTATCCATTTTATAGTTATAGATCATATGGCGGGTATCAAGTCCACCCATGCTGTGAGCAATGACATGTACTTTTTCCCATTTTGTGAAATTATCGGTAAGTGCCTCAATGCTGTTTTTAAGGTCATCTGCCCGTTCCTCTACACTTCCTGCCCATCGCACTCTGGAGTGAAATGCCTCAAATCCTTGGTCAAGAAGGACACTTCGGATTTTTCGAAAATAGTGAAAACGATCATCTACTGTATTATCTATATGGCCAAATATATTCAATAAGTGATCGAAACTACAGATCCCATGGGCTAATATAATGGGGTATTTGGTTTTTGCCATTTAAAACTCGATATGCCCTGATTCATCCCTGTTTTTCAAAAATTCAACCGCTACAAATTCGACATTTTCCCCTTTTTCTGTATCAGGTGGAAATAATTCCTTTAATTTTGCTAAAGCATCATAGCTATCTGGTTCGGTTGCATAATAGAAATCCTGTACTATTTCGCTGAAATTCAATAGATTTTGCTCTTGCCGGCAGGCAGATAAAAACCGGTTAACCAGCTCTTCCAAAATATTTTGGAATTCATGGAAAAACGAAAGATCGTTTAACAGATCTATATTAATGGGATTTTGATCGAGACCAAACAGTAGAAGATCTTTAAGCCTTTGATTTGCTGCCTTGAAATATTTCCTGATCAAAGGATAATTTGGATGCTCTGAATCACGTTCCTCCAAGTAGGCGTGTAGCGTCTTTTCAGACAATTCGTGCTCTCCATCAAAGTATGCCACCAAATATTCTTGACGATCATTTTGGGGAGTGGCTTTGTCTTCTTCTATTTTTTCGTAGTCTTCCTCCTCATGATATTCAAAACCAATCTCTTCCAGTTTTTGTATGTAATTATCCGGGTTCTTCCGAAAAATTTCGTTGACTTTATCAACAATCATTTCATCTTTTATTTTTCGGTATTCATCAAGTGGGTTTTTATCTTTTTTTCTGGTCATATTGCGTTTAGTCTTTCATGTTTATTTTGTAACAATTTAGCCTTTTGAAAAAGGATCTGACAGGATAAGGAACGTGGACGAAATAACTTCCCCAACTATAAATCACAGCTTCAGGCCGCCTTTGTCCGGTCTCAAAGCACAAAAATATTGAAATAGCTCGCTATTCCTTCAACTTTTGTGATCTGAGATCGAACAAATTCGACCCAAATCTATGCGCCTACTTGAGGAAGTTAATTCGTCCACGTTCCTAAACAAGATTTGTAAGCATTCACGGAACATTGAAATTAGAAATCTGGCCTTCATGCTTTTGTACTGTTCTTACCAATTTCTAATTTCAAGTTTCAAGCCGTGAACGGCTACAATAATTTAAATCCTGAATATCTTGTAAATCCTGTCCAAAAAATAATATTTAAAAGCGTTACATTTCTTTTATAAAAACAGCTCCCTCAGCTTTTCCTTGTCGTTTTTGATAACCTCCGGTTTTCCGGAATAAGCGATTTTGCCCAGCTTTATTGAATAAACATGATGGCAGACTTCAAGCACCTCACGCACTTTTTGCTCCACAATCAGGATGGTCTTGCCGAATTTATTTATGCAGTTTCATGCGGCTACCGGTTCTAACTCCACGTAAATTTTATTCTTACAGGAACGAGCCGCATACCTAAAATAAGCATAACGATATTACCCCTATGACGTCAAGAAATTCCGTCATATGTTTTGTCTCCGGTGAACCGCGTTACTTATTATTTTATTTAGATCGTTGAATAGAGCAGCTCATTGCTTTTATAAAAACAGCTCTCTCAGCTCATCCTTGTCATTTTTGATAATTTCCGGCTTTCCGGAATAGGCGATTTTGCCCGGCTTTATCGAATAAACATGATGGCAGACTTTAATTCGCATCAAATATATACCTCGGAAGGTCACAAATTGCGCTTTTTTCGGTTAGCAATGAGCTTCAAGAGCAAGGCAAGCTATTGCAATTTATGACTAATTATTAGCCTCAAAAAGCAATCTTGTCAAGAAAGAATAAATACAAGTTAAAAAGTTAAGTGAGTCCACCAAAATTCACCCCTTGCAATTATAAATCCATTCAGCTAAATTAGTTATTTTAGGGAGAAAGAATGAGGAATGCGATCATTTCCCATTTACGAAAGGAGGCCATAAGCCATATGAAAGACAAAAAGAAGGCATTGTATTTGTACGAGGCGCTGGAACTCCGTTCAGAGTATGACGCCAGGATTAAGACATTAAAAGACTGTTTGCCTGAATCAAAGCAGAATAGAGACAGGTTTACATTTACTCGAGATGATGGGATACGTCGTTCCAGCCCGGATTTTGATGCGGTTTCTGCTCGAAAGGAACTTAGGAACGGGGACGAAATAACTTCCCCAAC
>JAYEFW010000119.1:0-4004 GCA_034658795.1 Thermodesulfobacteriota bacterium | reverse complement strand
AAAAAAATACCGGCGGAGTTCCTCACAAAGAAATTCATGGATTGTTTGCGAAACAGTTTGTGGAGAGCCAAGAACAATATTTGCGGCTTCGTTATTGCCGGTTGTGAAGGTATTCGGCAAAACAGAGGGGGCGAAGGATAAAAAAGGATATTTGTTTAGTTTTTTCAAAACACAAGATTAAATTAAATCTCATCCTTTAAAAAAGCAAGGGTTTTGTTGAAACAGTGGGGCTATCTTGTAATTTCAAGGAATTTCGTGGGAAACAGCTATTGTAGGCAAAACCTCAAGAGATTGCCCATCGGTTGATATTGTGACAGCTCCGTGGCTGTCGGTGCGTAGTATCCTGCATCCCCGTTCTCTGTATGTTTTTAAAACCGATTGATTCGGAAATCTATATCTGTTTCTCCAGCCTGACGAAAAAATTACAGTTTCCGGGTTAACGCTATCAATAAAGAGTTCACTGCTCGATGTCCTGCTGCCGTGATGAGGAGCTATAAGAACATTGCTTTTTAAATCATCTCCTGAAATTGCAACAAGCTCTTTTTCTGCTTTGGTCATAATATCGCCCGGGAAAAGAAAAGATTTTGATCCGAATTCAACCTTTATGACCAGAGAATTGTTATTTAAATTCGACCACTTTCTATTATTATTATCCATGTAATCACCAGCCGGATAAAGAAGTTTCAATTGAGCGCCATTGATAATGTGTGCTCTTGATATCTCTTTGAATTCAGGAAGATGAATTGCTTTTTTTTTAATAATTTCCATGAATTTTCGATATCCAACAGTATCTGCTGTATCACAGTTAGCCCACACCCTTTTCACATTGAAACTTTCAGCAATATACAAAAGTCCGTTCAAGTGGTCGCTGTTTGGATGGGAAAGAATAAGAGTGTCAATTGTTTTAATTTTTTTACGCCATAATAACGGGGCAATTAGACTTTTGCCAACATCAAAGACCGAGTTGTCAGAAAATCCACCGCCATCTATAAGCAGATTAAAACCTTCCGGCATTTCCACAAGAGCAGAGCTGCCCTGCCCAACATCAATGATTGTAATCCTCAGATCATCATGCCAAAACCTGTTATAAAACCAGTAGCAAGTATCGGCGGCACACGCAATAATTACTACTATTATAACAGCTAATACTTTTTTCCTTCTGGAATTATTTAATTTTCCTTTCGGCGTTACTTTTTTATCTGTCTGACCTGACTCACTAAAAACATTATCTTTTTCACCGGTATTTTCATAGTGAATACCAACCAAATTCAATACTGCCCAGCCCAGCACATAATAGCAACAAATCTCAAAATAAGTCGGGGTTACTGTCTTTATTGAGGCAAAAGGTAAATTAGAAAACCATACCACAATATCAAGAGCTTTAGCGAGCAATTCAGAGTTTGCATTTATGCACCATGCAGCCCCATAAACGCTTACCGGATATAGCAGTACCGAAAACAATCCCAGGGGAACTACAATAAAACCTATAATAGGCACAACAAACAAGTTTGCCAGGAGACCAACAAAAGAAACCTGGTTGAAGTAAAACATTAAAAGCGGAAGTGTTCCCAGGATTGCGAAAAGCGAAGTCAATAAAAAGAGATACACTTTTTTCCAGAGTTGAAAGAGTACTTGTTTTCTGTTCTTGCTTTTTATGCGTATTCTGGAAAGGCCATATATTATTGCAAGAACAGCCATAAATGAAAGCTGAAAAGAAATCGAAAAAAGAGAGGGAGGATGAACAACAAGAATTATCATTGCAGCTATTGCCAGTGTATTTATTGGGTCATGTTCTCTTTCAAAAAGAAATGTCAGCAAAAAAATAGTAACCATAATTACTGCTCTTTGCGTAGAAGGAGACAACCCTGAAAGTAAGCCATAGATAAATACAGGAAAAAGAGATAAAATAGCTGCAACCTTTACGGTTAATCCATTCCAGAGAAAATATTTAAAATATGAAAGTATCCATTTGAAAAAGAAAAATGCGACTGTTGCTACTATTCCTATATGAAGTCCTGAAATTGCAAGGATATGACCTGCACCGGCCCGATTAAATGCCTCCCTTAAGTTTTTTGAAATACTATTTCTGTCTCCAATTATAAGGGCTTTTAATACACCCCTTTTATCGCCCTCCCCTGTTTTGTCGATAAGATCGGAGATCCTGCTGCGGGCATCTGCTATTGTCTTTTTTATACCTTTTCCTGAATTTCTTTTTATAACAATCAGATCTTTTCCACTCACATAAGAGGTTCCCCAAATCTCCTTGAATGCCATGTATTTTTTATAGTCAAACCCTCCAGGATTTTTGAAATTTCTGATAGATCTGAGCTTGCCTGTAAAGGAAATTTTGTCGCCAATTGAAAGATTTGGGAAATTTCCTCTAACTGTTACACGGATTTTCCCTGTAACTGGAAAATTATTATCCTTATCTTCTCCAAGAGTTTTGGTCTGTAAAATTAATTTCAGTCTATCTTTGTATATTATAGGACTTTCGTCGATTAAACCGACAATTATCCATTTTCGTAAATCTAAAAAATTAGTGATATGATTTGAGGGGAATTTAGGAGCCACCCACGGCTGCAAGGAAAGATACCCGAAAGCAAAAAATAAAATAACAGGTAAAATTAATGCGGTTTTTCTCTGAAGAATGAAATATAGTATTAAGCCAGTACATACAAAAATGACAAAATACGCATAAACTTTATGACCTGGCAGCCATGAACCACAGGCTATGCCCAGCATCAAAGATACCAGGATTGGGATAACAGGGCGAGAATAAATCTTGCCAGTCATTTTTATTATTCTTTTACACGCTTTATGGCTGCTCCCAGACCGGCAAACTTTTCCTCAAGCGCTTCATACCCACGATCCAGGTGATAGACACGATTTACCTCGGTTTTGCCCCGGGCAGCAAGACCGGCCAGTATAAGCGAAGCACTGGCTCTAAGGTCACTTGCCATAACCGGCGCACCTGAAAGCATTTTTACCCCTTTTACCATTGCAGCATTGCCGGCTATAGTAATATCAGCACCCATTCTTTTTAACTCACTTACATGGATAAAACGGTTTTCAAATACTGTTTCAAATATCAGGCTCAGACCTTTCGCAACAGACATTAGAACCATGAACTGTGCCTGCATATCACTAGGAAAACCTGGATATGGGAGTGTTTTTACATCAACACTTGCTATATTATCTATTCCCTTAACACTCATGTTTTTCCCATCAATTTTTATCCTTGCCCCCGTTAAACTCAATTTGTGAATAACGGATTCAAGATGATCCGGCTCGGTGCCTAAAAGCTTTACATCACCTCCGGTCAAAGCTGCTGCAACCATGAATGTTCCGGTTTCTATACGGTCAGGAATTATTGAAACCGATACAGGACTTAAAGAAGAAACTCCAGTTATAGTAATTTCGGAGGTACCGGCCCCACTTATATCAGCCCCCATCTTGTTTAAAACATCAGCAAGAGCTATTATTTCGGGTTCACGAGCTGCATTATGAATAACAGTGCTTCCTTTTGCTAAAACAGCCGCCATCATAATATTTTCAGTACCCGTTACAGTAGCTATATCCAAATAAATTTCGGCGCCCTTTAGTTTTTTGGCAGAAGCTTCAACATAGCCGTGCTTTAATTCAATGGATGCGCCAAGACATGCCAGCCCTTTAAGGTGCAAATTGATTGGCCGCGCGCCTATAGCACACCCTCCTGGCAATGATACCCTGGCCTTTTTGAGACGGACAACAAGAGGACCGAGAACCAATATAGAAGCGCGCATTTTCCTAACCAGATCATACGGAGCTTCATGATTTAAAACATTGCTTGCATCTATCTTAACAACATCTTCATCTGTCTCGATTTTTGCGCCAAGATGTGAAAGAAGTTGTTTTATACTTTCAATGTCCTTTAGATTTGGGACATTTGAAAAAGTACATAATCCATCAGTAAGCAGAGATGAAACCAGTATCGGAAGCGCAGCGTTCTTAGCTCCGCTGATATT